>CALGEI010000068.1 GCA_937881575.1 uncultured Flavobacteriales bacterium
CCATCCGTGCAGCCCGCCACTTCGAACTCATCGCATACGCTGTCGTTGTCTGAGTCGTTCAAACAAGCGCCTGCACAATCATACCCCGTATCTGGATAATCACAGTAGCCAGGGTCTGTCGCTGAAGCGTCGTAGTTGCAAGCGGCATTGTCCTGGCACCCCGAAATTTCATCTTGATCGCAGACCTCATCCGAGTCCACATCGAACAGACAGGCTCCTGCACAATCAAATCCGGGTAAGGCAAACGTGCAACTCCCGTCTTCGTCCGTCGCATTCGCCGTGTAATTGCACGCTTCTTCATAGGTGCAACCCGCTATTTCAAACGGATCACAAACGCCGTCATCATCCGCATCCGCAAGGCAATTTCCGGCACAGTCATAACCGATTTGCGGCCCGGATCCGTTGCAAATTCCACACACATCCAATGTTCCGACGCACGGATCTATGTCGTCACAAATGCCATCGGTATCGGCATCCGCTAGACAGCCGCCCCCGCAAACACCGAGCACATCCAATTGGTTTCCGTTGCAATCACAATCCGTTTGTGGCATTTCCGTACATCCACAGGTGTAAATCGCACCGGGTCCATTGCACACACCGCAAGCGTCCAACGATCCAATGCAATCATCCTCATCATCGCAGATTCCATCCTCATCACTATCGGACAAGCAATCGCCTCCGCACACACCCAAAGCATCGAGCTCATTTCCATTGCAATCGCAATCACCCGCTGGAATGTCCGCGCAACCGCAGGCGTAGATAGCACCCGGTCCATTGCACACACCGCACGTGTCTTCGATCCCGATGCAAGGGTCTTGATCATCGCAAATGCCATCACTGTCAGCATCCGTTGTGCAATCACCTCCGCAAACACCAAGGGCGTCGAGCTGGCCGCCTGAGCAGTTGCAATCGCCTTCTGGAATCGGTTCACATCCGCATTCTAAAATGGCTCCTGGACCGCCACAGACACCGCACGCATCCGTATACAAGCAAGAGTCGTCATCTTCGGTCGCCAGCTCATCGAAATTGCAGGCCGTTACATCATCGCAACCTTCCACCTCAAACGCGTCGCACACGCCATCCGTATCGGTGTCCACCAGGCAATTGCCAGCACAATCGTATCCTGCATCCGGGTAAGTGCAAGAAGACGAGTCCACATCGCCCCCCACTGCATAATTGCACGCATCGGCATCCCCGCAATCCGGAACATACGGCTCAGATGAAAACACAAATTCATGCGAAGGATCGCTATAATCCGGCAGCGGCGCTCCGTTGGTGTTGGTCCAGCCCGAGAGTTGCCATTGTCCATCCACATCGTGGTATTGATGCGATAACCCCGTGGACACATCGAACAGATTCAAGACAAAGGCATCGCCTTCCAACATCCCTTCAACCACCTCTGCTGTCACCACATCATCTCCATAGATGGGCAAACTGATGTACGCCGTTCCTTCATAGAGAATGGGTTGAGTCAATCCCGCGCAAACCGATTCCGTGGTGAAGGCCGCAATCCAATCTCCTGCAGCGATGGGCGAGGCATCCAACGTCACATGGCCCAATAGGATTCCCGAATTGGGGGTTGGGGTCACTTGCCAATTCGCCGGAAGCGCCGCATCATAGGTGCATGTGCCATTGTCATCGGTCGCTGACTGTTCGTAGTTGTTGGCCAATGGGTCTTCGCAGCCTGCAATCTCAAAAGCATCGCACACACCGTCGTCATCCGTATCGCTGAGGCAGTCGCCATCACAATCGTACCCGGTGACGGGCTCTGTGCCCTGGCAATCGCACGCGCCTTCTGGGATTCCTGTACCGCCACATTCCCCGCATTCGTCCAATGCATTTCCTGCACAATCACACGCCCCTTCCGCAATGCCGCCACCGCCACAAACACCGCATTCATCCAAAACATTGCCGGCGCAATCGCAAGCTCCCACTGGGATGCCGGCACCGCCACAAATTCCACAGGCGTCCAACACTTCACACGTGCCGTTATCATCGGTCGCCTCCACATTGTAGTTGCAGGCTTCTAAATCCGTACAGCCCGCAATTTCCAGTTCATCGCACACGCCGTCATCGTCCGTGTCAATGAGGCAATTGCCAGCGCAGTCATAACTCGGTTCGGGGTAAACGCACGTGCCGTCTTCGTATTCCGCTGTCAAGCTGTAATTGCAAGCTGTCGAGGCCGTACAACCAAGAAGACACTGAACGTAGTCGCAAGAACCGTTGTCGAGTTCCGCTTCGTCATTGTAATTGCAAGCTGTTGGGTCGGTGCATCCACATGTCGTCAACTCGGAAGTAAAAAATGATCCTACTCCGTCGAAAACAAAAGGCAATTGCTGCTCCAACTGACCATCGCCATGCTCAAAGATTTGCAAATTTACACGGCCCGATAGCTCCCCTGCAGTCGTAATCTGCAGAAATAAAACACGTTGGGTTTCCGCATTGGCACTGCCATTGGAAGACGTATTGAAAACGTACCATCCGCCACCAGGACCAGAATCAATCGCGAAATTTTGTCCGCTGGATGGCGACAGTGCAGAAAGTGACTCCGTCCAAGGATATTCGGGACTCTCCAATGTCGCGATATCGTCGCCTAACGTATTGTTCTCAATGCCAATGGTCACCCAACTATCTCCTGCCAATTCGGGCGAAAACGAGAAAAAAACGGGATTCACATCCGAGGCGGTGACCCCTCCCAATGAATCGTTATAAAAACCCGTTGTCGTCTCGATAAAAAGCGGCTCTTCAGAAGAGCCATAAACGGAACTTAAAAAGTCGTCATCATTGACTGTGGAAACGAAAACACGATAAGTGGTCATCCCTTCGACCAAGCCTTCGGCATACGCCTCAACTTCCAATCGGTAGAATTGAGAACTGTCCACTTCGCAGGAACAATATTCGCATGAAGCATCGTCTGTCTCAGCCTCTGGCGAGAAATTACAGGCGCGAGTGTCGGTGCATCCCGAGGTCATGCAAGACAAATCACATCCTCCCGTGGACGCGTAGTCCGGATCGTAATTGTAACAAGCAGATAATGGTCCGTTGCAGGCGCCTTCTATTTCGCAACACGGGCTACCCCCATTCGGACATGGCACCTCATCGCCATCGGGTATATAGTCCCCCGGGCATTGGGCCGTCAGGGGTGTCGCTGATAAAAATACAGCAATCACAAAAAACGTCAAGCGAAACATGGTGTTCGAATATACACTAAAACGAACCCTCAAACACCAACTAATCAATTTAATAGCACCCTGAAGAGCCGCTTCTCGTCGCTGAATTCATTTCAGCATTGCGCCCCTCACACCTCCGGAATATCAAATTCCAACTGGCGTTTGGCCAAGTCGGCAGCGACGACGCGGATGGCGATGCGGTCGCCCATGGAATATGATTTTCCATAGCGCGCGCCGACCAGGGCTTGGATGTCTTCGTCGTAGACGTAGTGGTCATGGGGCAGGGCGTCCTTGGGGACAAAGCCTTCGCATTTGTTGTCTTCAATCTCAACAAAAAGTCCTTTGGAGACGACGCCGTTGACGATGCCGTAGAAGGTTTCGCCGATGCGGGTCATGAGGAACTCGACCTGCTTGTATTTGATGGAGGCGCGTTCGGCTTCGGCCGCTCGTTTTTCCATGTTGCCCGCGTGCTGGCACATGCCCATGAAGGATCCGGGATCCGGGGATTGTGCGCCATCAATGTAGTGCTGCACCAACCGGTGGACCATGACGTCCGGGTAACGGCGAATGGGGCTGGTGAAGTGCGTGTAATACGGGAAGGCCAATCCGTAGTGGCCGATGTTTTGGGTGCTGTACTCCGCCTTGGCCATGGAGCGGATGGCCATGGTTTTGACAACGCTTTCGGCCGTGCTTCCGGCTGCCGATTGGAGCAGGTGTCGCAAGGCTGATTCCGCGTTTTCGCCCGTAATCTTCGGCATGTCGATGCCAAATTTTGCGACGAAGGTGCGCAGCGAGCGCAGTTTCTCTGGGTCGGGCCGGTCGTGGATGCGGTAGACCGCCGTGCGGGAAGGTTTTTCACCGCCGCCCTCCTTGGTTTTGGGATGGGCCAAAAAGCGGCTCACCCGCACATTGGCCAATAGCATGAAGTCTTCAATGAGGCGATTGGCTTCGAGCATCCGCTTGATGACCACGCGCAATGGTTTGCCCGCTTCATCCAGTTCAAATTTCACTTCTTCGGTATTGAAGTCGATGCCGCCGTCCTCAAACCGACGGGCGCGCAACTTCACCGCGAGGTCTTGCAACGTTCCGATTTCTTGGGCATAATCCCCCTCGCCTGATTCGATGCGGTCTTGGGCATCTTGGTAGGCAAACCGGCGGTCACTGTGGATCACCGTGCGGCCAAACCACTCGCCTTGAATGCGGGCCTTGTTGTCCAACTCAAACACCGCGCTGAAGGCCAAGCGGTCTTCGTTGGGACGCAACGAGCACAGGTCGTTGGACAGCACTTCCGGCAACATCGGAATGGTGCGATCCACGAGATAGACCGACGTCGCACGTTGCCGCGCTTCTTCGTCTAGTACTGTTCCGGGTTGGAGATAGTGAGTGACATCGGCAATGTGCACACCGACCTCCCAATGGCCGTTGGGTAGTTTTTTCAAGGACAACGCATCATCAAAATCCTTCGCGTCTGCTGGATCGATGGTCAAGGTCGTCACGTCGCGGAAATCACGTCGACGCGCCAACTCCTCCGCCGGCACCTCGTGTGAGATCGCTTCCGCCGCTGCGGTGACATGATCCGGGAAGGCATACGGCAATCCGTATTCGGCCAAAATTGCGTGCATTTCAACTTCGTGATCGCCGGGCATCCCCAAGACCTCTACCACTTTTCCGATCGGGCCCTCATCGGGATCGTCCCAACTGACCATTTCGATGATCACCTTTTGACCATTTTTACCGCCGTTGAGATTGGCCGCCGGAATGAAGAAGTTGGCATGGAGGCGCTGGTCCGAAGGGTAGCCAAAGGCGTATTCTTTGACTTGTTCCAACACCACCACATACTGCTTGCGCAGCCGTTCCACCACGCGTGAGACCCGCGGAGTGTGGCGTTTTCCCCGCTTGATCCAATCCACCTCGACGGTGTCACCCCAAAAAGCGGTGCCCGTAAATCCTTTCGAGATTGAGACTTCTTTCCCGTCAGGCATCATCACAAAGCCTCGGCCAAATTTGGTCACTTGGATGGTACCCGTAGCCCGTTCCTCCTGTATTTGCGCCAGGATGAACTTGCCTTTTCCGAGGGATTCCAATTGGCCACTTTTGCCCAATTCTTCCAAAATTGTCATCACCATGCGACGCATGTCGTGGTTCATGATGCCCATCGTACTCGCCACCTGTTTGTGGTTGAGCGGCTTGTTGGGTTGGCGTTTGAAAATGCTGAGGATTTCCTTGCGAAGTTGTTTGGGCGGGGTGCGTGAAGCCATGAATACAAAGATGCCTTGAATCGAATTGCATTTGCGACCTTTGCTCCCGCATGTCTACACGCACTTATCAACGTTGGTCGCCCTCTCAATGGGCTGAGTATGAAATCCTCGACTCGGGTGACGGAGCCCGTTTGGAACGGTTTGGACCCGTTGTCTTGGAACGGCCCGACCCAGGCGCCATGTGGCCAAGACGCCTGACAGTGGCGGATTGGGACCGGGCCAATGCCCATTTTGAGCCCACCGGTAAGTCCACAGGCTACTGGGTCAAACACGGCTCTGCGAAGGACCGTTGGAACATGAATTACAAAAGCGATCGCCTGAACCTCACCTTCCAACTGGAGATGACGAAGTTCAAGCACGTGGGGCTGTTTCCGGAACAAGCCGAAAATTGGGAGTACATCGCTGAGCACCTCAAGCCCGGAAATCGCTTCCTCAACTTGTTTGCCTATACCGGAGGCGCTTCCATAGCGGCCCGCGCGGCCGGTGCGGATGTGACCCACGTCGATGCCATTCGCCAGGTCATCGATTGGACCCGCGTCAACATGGAATTGAGTGGGCTCGATGGCATTCGTTGGGTCGTCGAAGATGCGCTCAAGTTTGCCGAACGCGAGCAGAAACGCGGCAACACATACGACGGGATCGTACTCGACCCACCGACGTGGGGACTCGGTCCCAAAGGCGAAAAGTGGCGGCTCGAAGACCAACTTACACGCCTGTGTGAGGCGGTCGCCGACATTGTGGCGCCGAATGGATTCATCATCATGAACACGTATTCAGGTATTTCCCCCACCGCATTGGAAACTTTATGGTCGCGGTTGTTGCCCACCGCCTCTTCCGAAGTGGGAGAGCTGTGCCTCGAAGGAAAAGATGGACACCTCATCCCAACGGGAAGCCTCATCCGACTCAAAGCAAAATCATGAGCGATTCCAATTCTCCCATGCTCGGACTTCGTTTGCCCACCGACCCGCGTTGGGTTGCTTTGGTGGAGACCAACATCTCCGAAATCCTCACTGACCACGCGTGGTGCGAGCAAAAAGCCGCATCCAATGCCATCAGCACCATCGTGCGATTTCCGGAATACTTGGATTTGGTGGAGGCGCTCACGGAGATTGCCCAGGAGGAAATTGAGCACTTCGGCATGGTTGTCGCTCGGATCAAAGAACGCGGGTATACGCTCGGCCCCGAGCGAAAAGACGACTATGTCGGTGAGTTGTTGCAGTTCATCCGTCGCAAGTGCTCACGAGAAGAACAACTCGTCGACCGGTTGCTTTTTGCGGCCATGATCGAAGCGCGTTCCTGTGAGCGTTTTAAGATGTTGTCCGAAAAAATCAGCGATCCTGCATTGGCCGCGTTCTATCATGAACTGATGGTTTCTGAAGCGGGCCATTACACGACCTTCATCGGGTTTGCGCGCAAGTATGCCAATGGGGTCGATGTGGAATCCCGGTGGCAAGCCTTTCTCGATTACGAGGCCGGAATCATGGAGCGATACGGCAAAAAAGAAACGATGCACGGATAAGCGGAGTTGCGGTAAATTCGCAGCATCAAACGCGCGACATGAACCGGTTTATTCTCTTCCTCGCAGTGGCCTTGTTGGCCGCCTGCAGCCAGCCCGAAACTCAATTTACCAACCAAGAGGATGTGCGCCAAGCGCTCGCCCAATTGGAGAACGCCCGGTTCCATGCCGTACTCTCGAGTTATACCGAGGCTTCTGATTCCAAAAATCAAATCGAGGTCCACCTGGATTGGGTGGCGCAACATGCCGTTGGAGATTCCGTCTACGGGAACGCGTGGA
This sequence comes from uncultured Flavobacteriales bacterium, assembly GCA_937881575.1. GTDB lineage: Bacteria > Bacteroidota > Bacteroidia > Flavobacteriales_D > Sanyastnellaceae > UA16. Next base: position 7,224 of record CALGEI010000068.1, read on the forward strand.
CGGTGTTTGCCCTGAATGAAGACAGCACGGCTTTCACGGATCGCTACCACTTGTGGGCCAGCGAAGTCACCACGATTGGTTCGGATAGCGTCCGTTCTTCGGATGCCTTCGATCCGCAAAACGCGAATTCCGACAACGGGATTCCGAATTACTACACCTCCATGATGTTGCCCACGATGCTCAGCGATACGACCTGGTGGACAGAGCAGTTCAGCGATTCGTCTGTCCAGGTTGTCTGGACGCACGTGCCGCCCACACGCAACCAAACAGAGCAGTATACGATCACGAGTACCGTCCTTCAGGATTCTTTGGCCGAGGATTTTCATCCCGAGACAAGCCGGTCGATGCAATGGACTTTCGAGGCGCCGCACGGCACACCCGTGCGTTACAAGGAATCGTGGTATCGCGGGGACATGGCCTACGGAAGCGATTTGACCATTGACTGGACCTGGGAGTCGGTCAACTCGGAAGCGACGGCGCTGGCCGTGGCCGATTGGACCGCGCCCGATTGGACGCGCGAACCCGCACCCGCTGGACCGGAGGTCGCTGGAGGTGGCGATGGCGACTGGTATGAAGAAGCGTTGGAGGCGCTGCCTGCAGCTGGTTCGATCGCCCCGGTTTTGGAAGGAAATACTTTGTCAGGTGACGCCATTGCGTTGGCTGATTATGCGGGCCAACTCGTGTACCTTGATTTCTGGTACATCGGTTGTGGTCCGTGCATGCGCGCATTGCCGCATCTCGCCGGAATGCAGGAGGAGTTTGGTCCAGAAGGGTTCACGGTGTTGGGTGTCAACCCCTACCAAGATGCCAAAACGGTGAAGCGCTATCTCGATCGGCGGGAACTCGACGTGCCACAGATGATCTTGGATTCACTCCCAACGGAATACCCCATCGTCGCATATCCCACGTGGTTCTTGATCGGCCGCGATGGCCAGATCATTGACCGCAATATGGGCTATGATGAAGACACCGGGGCTTTCCTCGATTCCTTGGTTCAGGTCAACCTCTGAGCGAAAAAACGCTCGATTATTCGGCCATCATCGCCTCAATTTCATCCGCTTCCAACGGGATGTGCCCCATCAAATCGATGAAGCCATCTTCCGTGATGAGGATGTCATTTTCGAGGCGAATCCCCAGGTTTTCTTCCCGGATGTAGATGCCCGGCTCTACGGTGAACACATGGCCCGCTTCAATGGGTTTGTGCCAGTGGCCGACGTCGTGCACATCGAGTCCAATGAAATGAGAGGTCCCGTGCATGAAGTACTTTTTGTAGGCAGGCCAAGCTGGATTCTCGTTGGCCACTTCTTCCGCTGTGATGAGCCCGAGATCGATTAATTCCTTGGTCATGAGTGCACCCACTTGCACGTGATACGCCTGTAAGCTGACGCCTGGTCGCAACAAGGTCATTGCCCCACGCATGACCCGCAACACCGCATTGTACACGTCGCGCTGGCGGTCCGTAAACTTTCCGCTCACCGGCACACAACGCGTCATATCAGCGGTATAGTTTCCATACTCAGCGCCCACGTCCATCAGGATGACATCCCCCGCTTTGCACTCCATGCTGTTTTCAATGTAGTGCAACACACATGCGTTGAATCCACTACCGATAATGGGGGTGTAAGCAAAACCACGGGAACCGCGGCGCAAGAACTCATGCATGAATTCCGCCTCGATTTCATATTCCATCACGCCCGGCTTGACGAATTGCAAAACCCGCTCAAATCCAGCCTTTGTAATGTCACAAGCGCGCTGCATCTGTTCAATTTCCTCTTGCGACTTCAGGGCTCGCAAGGTGAATAGAATGGGCGCCGAACGTTCAATTTCATAGTTGGGATACGTCGCTCTCAACGCGGCATTCTCCCGATCGGTGCGTGTTTGGACGACCTTGCTCGCACGGGTGTGCGGATTGTCATTGAGGTACAACGCATCAGCTTCGGCCATGAGGCGTTGCAACGTCTTTTCAAACGCCGCCACCCATTGAATTTGGCCAATACCGGTCTGCGCTTTCGCTTGGGACTTGTCCAATTTCGCTCCTTCCCAAATGGCCAACTCCTCGTTGGTCTCCAACGTAAACAAAATCTCCCGATCAGCCGGATTGTGAGCATCCGGAAATACCAGCAAAATCGCTTCCTCTTGATCCACCCCGGTCAACCAAAAGATGTCACTCGCCTGCTTGAAGGGCATCGTGCCGTCTGCGCTGGTGGGGTAAATGTCACTGGAAAAGAACACCGCAATGGAACGCGGTTTCATGCCCTGCATGAACGCAGCACGGTTCTGATTGTATAAGGACGCGGGGAGTTTCTGATAACGCATGCAACGAAGATACCGAAGCTTACGGGAACCGCGAAGTGGGATTTTCCAATCAATCTGAAATTGTCAGAACTTGATCCAAGCGCAAAGTTCGGAATGCCCGCAAAATAACTACTCTCATCCTTCAGAGGTAACCCAATAGGCCGTGACCCCAAGCAGCCTGCTCTATCTTCACACCATGGAAGCATTCAATAAATCCCTCCCGCCAAAACCTGTGGGATCTTATCCCTTGGCTAGAAAAGTCGGACCCCTTCTTATTTTGAGCGGAGTCGGTCCGCGCCTTGCAGGAAGCGATGTGCACGACAGCGGTGTGCCAGGCTTGGAACTGGACCACAACGGAAACTTCAAGTCATTTGACTTTGAAGCGCAAGTGCACAGTGTTTTTGCCAATGTCAAAGCCATCTTAGAGCAACATGGGAGCACGTGGGAGCAGCTTGTAGACATTACAGTTTTCTTGGTAGACATGAACCGCGACTTCGCTACGTTCAATCGGATCTATGCGGACTACTTTCCAGATCCCAGCACACAGCCATGCCGCACAACACTTGCCATCAA
>CALGEI010000069.1 GCA_937881575.1 uncultured Flavobacteriales bacterium
ATGCGGATGCCACGGACGAAGACGGATCTTGTACCTATGCAGCAACCGGTTACGACTGCGATGGCAACTGCCTAGCCGATGCGGATGGCGACGGTGTCTGCGATGGCTTCGAGATTACGGGATGTATTTACAACCATGCTTCCAATTACAACATGATGGCGACCGACGATGATGGCAGCTGCTTGTTTGGAGGTTGTTTGGATGAGGACTATGTCAATTACAATCCTTACGCCAATGCATCGGGTGACAATTGTAGCTCTGCACCAATCAGTGCTGACTTCAATGGAGACGGTGTAGTTCAGAACCAAGACTTACTTGACTTCCTATTGGCTTATGGTCAGTCGGGTCCGGTATGGGGCGGTGTTGATTGGATCCAGAATGCGTGTAACATCGTTTCAACTCCTCTCGAAGATCTCTACACAGCAGTCGATTACTGCGAAGGCATGAATGCACCTGTTGCTTGTGAGGACATGGGATGTACGTATCCAATGGCAAGCAACTACGATGCGGCCGCAACGGTAGATGCTGGAGATTGCGTTTGGACAGGTTGTACGGATAGTGACGCCTTGAACTACAACACTGTTGCCAATTTGGACGATGACTCTTGTAACTATTCGGTTTGTCCTGACTTCAACGGCGACGGTGAAGTACAAGCGCAAGACCTTTTGGACTTCTTGCTCGCTTGGGGCACGACTTACTGATCTGAATACAGAATTTGATTCAATAGAGCAGGCTGCTTTCTTCAGGGAAAGCGGCCTGTTTCTTTTGGTAGCTAATGGGTGTGCGCTTAGTTTTGCACCATGGTATCAACTCGTAATTCGATCTGCATGAAATTGGGGCACACACTTGTTCTCTTGGCTAGCGTAGCCTGTTTAAATCAGTCGATTGCCCAAGATTATTTGCATCAAGTGGTGGTCTTTAGCGAAGGGTGGTCTAACTGGCAAACAGGTGAAGTGATAGAGCCAGCGACCATGGGGGTCTATGATCCTGCTTTGCAAACGTATGTCGTTCAGGACACGTTGGAGAATGCTGGGTTTGTATCGGACGCCGTGATCCATGAATCAAGCATATACGTGGCCGCGGACGGTCAAGTCTTGCGCTATGATTTGAATTCATTTGAGTTGACGGCTTCTGCAGCAGTTCCAGGTGTTCGCCAGTTGGCGGTACACAATGGATTGATTTACCTGACAAGGGGAGAAGTCGACGCTGCCGGAATGAATCTTCCTTTGGATTCCTATCTCATGTGGTTGGATTTGGAAACATTGGATCCCGTTGGAGATTTGACCGTGTCTCAGGGCCCTGAATACGCAACGGAAGGTTTGGTCGTTTTGGATGACAAGCTGTATCTGGGGGTGAACAATGCCTTCGATTGGGGCAATGAAGTGGGGTTCATTGGCCGGTACGATCCCATTGCGGATGAATACATGGAGTGGGACTTGGGTGAAGATGGGGTGAACCCGATTCATTTGTTCGCACAAAACAATCACATCATTTCGGTTAACAATCGGGATTATGCATCCACTTCATTGAGTGAAGTCTTGGTGGAATCTGAATCGGTAATGACTCATCTGGTGGCCGAATCCAATGCGGGCTGTTTGGCCGCTGTATTGAATGAAGCTGGCGAGCTTCGCTACCAAGTCGCAGGAGAGGCTTCGGTTCGATTGACAAACCAAGGGAATTTGAATGAATCAACGATTTGGTTGAACGACGCACCAGAATACTACGGGATGGCCATCGATCCAGTATCAGGCGACCTGTACGGTTCAGTAACGGATTATAGCTCGTATGGATTCGTGGAAATCAGGAATGAAAACGGCGAGCTCAACGGGGAATTCGATTGCGGTGTGAGTCCAGGTGTGATCTGCATGGACGTGCGAGCGTTGGTTTCGGCTTGTGGCCTGCCTTCCCCGTTGCAACTGAAACCATCCCAATGGACCTTTGACGCTCTTGGGCGGCAGATTCTGGGGGTTTCTTCAGGTTATCGTTTTGAGGTGGATGAATTTGGACGCAAGCGCGTCGTTATTCTGAGTCAGCAATAACAGTCAAAAGCACAGGTCGATCAGAAATACAATCCCACCGGACAAGGTGAGTTTTTGCCAAGCACTGATTGAAATTATCCGGCGACGAATGACCTGAATTTGGGCACCTGCAAAAGGAAGTAAAAAGCATAAGACGATCCATCGCGCTCCGAATGCTTGGATCGCCAAAAGGGATGTGCCCAACAAAGGAATCCAAAAAATCCAATGGAGCCAATCGAGCAATCTCCACGTACGATTGGATTCCCACCGCACAGCCAATGTGTCAAATCCTGCGACAGCATCTCCTTCTCGGTCTTGAAGATCCTTGGTGACTTCTCTCATAAACGTAAGGCCCGCACTGAGTAAAGCATAGATTACGAGTGTGATGCCTTCGTTGCTGATGAAGAATTGTTCCGAATCAACATCCATGATCTCTCCTATGACCGTCCAAAAAGGCAACTGACCAACGAGGAGTGCAATGACGAGGTTGCCTCTCAAGAATCGTCGTTTGAACCAAGGACTATAGCCCCAGAGTAATGTGGCCATTACCACCGTCCAAATGAAAGGCCAAATGCTTCGCTCGTCCCACGACATGATGGCGCTCATGGCAACGGCCATGCCGGTGAGGAAGTGATGAAAGAACAAGGCTTTTCTGCGGCGAATGACGCGTCCTACTAAGGCCCGCTTGGGCTTGTTGATTGCATCTTCCTGGACGTCGAAGTAATCGTTGATCACATTCCCCCCAGCAGCGAGTAGCATCATGATGCAGGTGGTGATCAAAAATGAAAAGTCAGAAAGGGCCGGTTCGTGATGTGGAGCAACCAACGCGCAGCGAATGGCCCACATGGAACCACCAATAATGAGTACGTTCCATGGCCGCGTGATGCGGATGAATGCCCACACGGGAGCGCTCGACACTGATTTTGGAGCGGCTTTTTTAGCCATGGGTGGCATCAATCAAAGCAGCCTCATCTCCAATCGTATGGGCATAGTTGAATCCACTGTGAATCGCATGACCTCCAACAGCTCCGTTCCGATCCATGGCCAAATAACCGACTTGTAAATCTTCAGTAGGCATGCTGTTCATAATGCGATGCACCGCTTCTTCACAGGCCAACTGAGGACTCAAACCCTGTCGCATCAATTCCACGACCAAGAAGGATCCAACAGTCCGCATGACGGCTTCTCCCAATCCGGTTGCCGTAGCGCCTCCGTACTGGCCATCCACAAACAATCCAGCGCCAATGATGGGGCTGTCGCCAACCCGACCGTGCATTTTGTATGCGACTCCGCTCGTAGTGCAACCACCCGCCAAACGGCCTTCGTGATCCAAGGCAAGCAGTCCAATGGTATCGTGGTTTTCCCGATTGATGACGGGAGCGTAGTCGGATTCTATGTGCCACTTTTCCCAGGCCTTTTGCGCTTTGGGAGTGAGGAGATTGATTTGAGGGAAATCGAGTTCTCGGGCGTATTGTTCAGCTCCAGCACCGGATAACATAACGTGTGGCGTGTCTTCCATGACACGACGAGCCAACGAAAGGGGGTGTTCGATGCCTTGAACAAAACAGACAGAACCGGCATTGCCCGTGTGGTCCATGATGCACGCATCCAACGTCACATGGCCATCACGGTCGGGCAATCCGCCAAGCCCTACACTGAGTCCTTCTGCATCGGATTCTACGAGTCGCGCAGCTGCTTCAATCATGTCCAACGCATTGCCTCCCTGACTCTGCGCTTCAAGGCCGGCTTGATTGGCCAAGATCCCGTGGTTCCAGGTGGAAACCATGGTTGGGGTGGATACGGAATGGCTTGAATGGATGGCGCGCGCTGGTGCCTCAGCGTTCAGCTGGTCTTCAAATCGATTCCAGGCGAAACGCCCCAAGCCCAAGGCCCCTGCGATCTGAGCGGCTTCATTCAAAAAGGTTCTTCTTGACTTCGTCATGGTGTCAAGTTCGTGAAATTATGGTTGTTATGACGCTTTCTTCTTCCAGGAAAAGAGCCGTAAAATCAACCAAGGGAGGAGCAACAAGTCAGCGAGCACGGCAAACAGCAAGGTGCAGGAAATCAATACACCAATATAGAAGGTTCCTAAAAATGAACTGAGCCCGAGGGTGATGAATCCCCCACACAGAATGATACTGGTGATGATGATGGCTTTGCCCGTACCAATGAATGTACGCTTGATGGCGTATGGCAAGGTTCTTCCGTGCGCAAGTTGGATCCTCAGTTTGCTGATAAAATGGATGGTGTCGTCCACAGCGATGCCAAAAGCAATCGTGAAAATGATGCTGGTCGATAATTTCAAGTCAATATCAAACCAGCCCATGATGCCCGCAATCAGTAAGAGTGGAATGAAGTTGGGAATCAATGAAATAAACACCATGCGCAGACTGCGAAACATCAACCCTGCAATGATCGCAACCACCAGAAAGGCAATGGAGAGTCCCTTGAGCATGTCCGTGGCCAAGGAGGCGATGTTGAGGTCGATCAATTGGGCTGTCCCTGTCACTCTCAGTTCCAAAGGCGAATTGGGATGCGTCTGTTCAAACCAATCCATCAATTGTTCGTTCTTCACACGAAAAACCTGAGCGCCTAGATCGCCCACCTTGCCGTTGATTCGGAGGAGTTGATCCTCCGGATGCGCTACCAACCCGAGCAATTTATCTGCTCCGAAACGGTTGAGATTTTTGATCATGGACTGCAATTCGCTTTGACTCGAAGGCAAGCGACGAAACTGCGATTGATCTCCGTTTGACCATCGGTTCACTTGAGCAAATATTTCGGCCGAACTGATGAGCGAACCCACCCCGTATTCGGTTTTGAGATAGTCTCCAATGTCTTCAACCTCTTTTTGAATTGAAAGGTCATAAACATCCTTACTGTCAGTGATTTGAATGGCAAGTTCAAACGGACGAACTCCGGCGAATTCACTTTCAAAGAATTTAAACTCTTGAAGGAATGGATCGTCGGATGCCAGGTCCTCGAGAAGCAAATTGTCCACTTTAATTTGAGTGGTCCCCCAGATGGCCAACCCTAAAACAACAAGGGTTCCCGCGAAGATCCAACGTCCTCGCTGCAGGACTTTTCTAAATTGGCGATGCAGCACTTGGTTCCAGAAGACTCCGGATCCATCGATGCGAACACGCGGCTCCGGCAGGAGCACCATGACAGAAGGGAGGAGCGTAAAGGCCAACAGGTATGCGATGCCGACTCCAGCCGCTGAGTACAATCCAAAATCATGGATGGGCTCAATCGAAGAGGTGGTGAGGGTCAAGAATCCCACAGCAGTGGTCAAGGTGGTCAGGAATGTGGCCAATCCAACTTCCTTGAACGCCCGTCGAATTGCAGTTTCTTTCGTCGCACGCCCCCTGAGTTCTTCGTAATACCGGGAAAGGATGTGCACCACATCACTCATTCCAACCACAAAAATGATGGTGGGCAATACGATGGTCATGACGTCAATCGCCTTGCCGGTCAATTCCATCAGCCCCAACGTCCAAAGACCGCTCAGCAGCACGACGCCCAATGGCACCAAAATACCCCACAAGGACTGAAAGGCAAACCACAAGAAGAGTACAATGAGCACCATGCCGAGGCTCACAAAAAGCACCACTTCGCGTTGCATGACATCGACATAGTATTTCTGAGCCGCGGCGCGCCCAGCAATGTGCATGCCATCGAATGAATAGCGCCCTGTGAGCTCGTAGAGAGACAAGGCCAAAGAGTCACAACCTTCTTTTGAGAGCATTTGTTGATGCAGGACTTGAAGACAGAGGGCGCGTCCGCTCGGCGCAATGAGGTTGCCGATGTACGTACCGTCGTCATGCAACTTCGTTGAGTCCAATCGCAATTTCTGCAGCCCATCCTCGCCGCGGTCGTGCCATCTAAGCAGAGGCTTGCGAACCGTGGTAATGCCGAAACGAATGGGTTCTTCAATTCTTGTGGGAGACAGGATCGCCTCGACATTTGCTATGAGCAGGAGTTCCTCGACGAGTCGGTCGACTTCACCCAGAAATTCTTGCTCGTAGATTCCATCCTCATGTTCGATTCCAATGAGAATGAAATCATTGTCCGTTTCAAAATGATCTCGGAAATTCAGGTAGAAGGCCGTTTCGGGATCATCCTGTGGGAAGAAGCTCTCAAAATCATAGTCAAAACCAATGTTACTCACCCGCCAGAGCAAAAAGGCCGAGCAAACGGCAATGGCAATCAAAACTCGCCGAGACCATGTTTGCCAAAGGTTCATGGATGTAGAGTCTTGTTTCACGGATTGGAGGTCAAATTGAAAAAAGGATAACAACTGCCAATGGAATACGTTCAAATAAAAAAGCCCCCAATCTCAGATGAGACGGGGGCTTTTATTTCAGACGATGAAGTTATTTCACTTCTTCGAAATCGACATCGGTCACTTCTGAGTCAGCATTTTCCGTTGACTGACCCGCTCCAGCATCCGCTCCGGCTGCAGGACCTTCTTGTTCAGCATACATTTCCTGACTGGCGTCTTGGAATGCAGCATTCAGTTGTTCGATTCCTGCTTTGCAGCCGTCGAGATCTTGGGCTGCATGCGCCGCTTTCAAAGCCTCGAGTGCCGTGTCAATCGGAGCGCGCTTGTCTTCGGTGATTTTCTCTCCGAATTCAGTGAGCTGTTTCTCCGTCTGGAACACCAAGGCGTCGGCCTGGTTGAATGTCTCGATGCGTTCTTTCGCAACCTGATCTGCTTCGGCATTCGCCTCGGCTTCCTGTTTCATGCGTGTCACATCTTCTTCAGACAAGCCGCTAGAGGCTTCGATTCGGATGTTTTGCTCTTTGCCAGTGGCTTTGTCCTTGGCACTCACCTGGATGATGCCGTTCGCGTCAATGTCGAAGGTGACTTCGATTTGAGGAACGCCACGCTGTGCTGGCGGGATATCGCTGAGCTGGAATCGTCCAATCGTGCGGTTGTCGTTCGCCATGGAGCGTTCGCCCTGCAACACATGAATTTCTACACTCGGCTGGTTATCCGATGCCGTGCTAAACGTCTCGGATTTCTTGGTCGGGATGGTGGTGTTGGCGTCGATCAATTTGGTCATGACACCGCCCATGGTCTCAATGCCCAATGAAAGTGGAGTCACGTCCAACAACAACACGTCTTTGACATCGCCAGAGAGAACACCGCCTTGGATGGCCGCGCCAATGGCAACGACTTCATCCGGGTTGACCCCTTTGGACGGCTCCTTTCCGAAGTATGCTTTTACGGCATCTTGAACGGCAGGAATCCGGGTAGATCCTCCAACCAAAATAACTTCGTCAATGTCAGACTTGCTCAAGCCAGCAGCTTTCAATGCTGAAGCACAAGGCTCAATGGTCCGCTTGATCAAGCTGTCAGCGAGCTGCTCAAACTTGGATCGTGACAAGGAACGAACCAAGTGCTTTGGAACACCATCAACAGGCATGATGTAGGGGAGGTTGATCTCAGAAGACGCTGTGCTTGAGAGTTCAATTTTCGCTTTTTCAGCGGCATCTTTCAATCGCTGCAATGACATCGGATCCTTTGTAAGATCGATTCCGCCATTTTCGTCCTTGAATTCACTGACCAACCAATCGATGATGACTTGGTCAAAATCATCTCCACCAAGGTGGGTGTCTCCGTCAGTTGAGAGTACTTCAAAGACCCCGTCACCAAGCTCCAAGATGGAAACGTCATGCGTTCCACCACCCAAGTCGAAGACAACGATTTTTTGATCGATGGACTTCTTGTCCATTCCATAGGCCAGGGCCGCAGCTGTTGGCTCGTTGATGATTCGCTTGACTTCAAGTCCCGCAATTTCACCCGCTTCTTTCGTGGCTTGACGTTGTGCGTCATTGAAGTAGGCAGGTACCGTAATGACGGCTGCTGTGACTTCGGTTCCCAAGTAATCTTCTGCAGTTTTTTTCATTTTCTGCAGCGTCATAGCGCTGATCTCCTGTGGTGTGTAGAATCGGTCGTCGATTTTCACACGAGGCGTATTGTTGTCGCCTTTGACCACTTCATAAGGAACACGTGAACGCTCTTGAGCGACCTCATCGAATGAGTTGCCCATGAATCGCTTGATGCTAAAGATGGTTTTCGTAGGGTTGGTAATGGCTTGACGTTTGGCCGGTTCTCCGACCTTACGCTCGCCACCTTCGATGAAGGCAATAATGGAAGGGGTTGTTCGCTTACCTTCTGAGTTGGTGATGACAACGGGCTCGTTGCCTTCCATAACAGATACGCAGCTGTTTGTGGTACCCAAGTCAATTCCAATGATTTTGCTCATAGTGTTCAGATTCTAATTCCAATGATTTGACCTTCCATTGTCAAGGAACGTGCCGCAACTTGAAATACCTGCCCAGCCTGTCAAGCATGGCAGACACCGCTGAATGAGACTGACAAAAAGACCATTGAAAGTCAAGTTTTAAGCGGTTTCTACCGACATCGTGTCAGTTTTCATGGTTGGTTTTGACCATTGATTGAGACAAGTCGGTGAGGTAGGCGGCGGCGTGCAACATGCGACTGCCATACCAACTGAAAGCTTCACCGTCCACGAGTAAAGGCTTGCCAGGGTGCCCGCTAAATTCAGAAAGATGTTTCTCGCCGAATGGGTAGGGCTCGGAGGGGAGCAAGAGCCAATCGGCATTTGTTTTTTGCCATTCTTGCGGGGATGGTTGCGGGTAACGACCGGTATGCCATTTTTCTCCGATGTTGTGGATTCCCCACCAGCGCATGACGTCGTGGATGTACGTGTCTTGGCCAGCGATCATCAACGGATCCTTCCAAACGACGTAAGAGGCTCGTGATTGCAAAGGTCTTGCTGCACCCCATGCTGCGCGAATTCGTTGCGTCCAGCGGAGTCCTAATTCTGACTTCCCAACGGCTGATGCAATCCTCTCTGCTTCGCTCAAAGCACTTTCCACACTTCGTACATCCGTTAGCAGCACTGGACAAAATTGTTGGCAGGCTTCGACTTGTTCTCGATCGTTTTCCTCCATGTTTGCGACAATTAAATCAGGATTGAGGGCCTGTATTTTGTCGATATGAAGGTTTTTGGTCCCACCGATGACGGGGATGTGGATTACGGATTGCTCAGGACGGACACAAAACTTGGTTCGTCCGATCACTTGGTTTTCCAATCCTAAATCGAGTAGGTATTCTGTCCAGCTTGGAACGAGGCTCACGATGCGCATGGAGCAAAGGTATGCAGATGCGTTATCGGACGTCCTAACTTCGCAACATGCAGGACGTTCGCATTTCATACGTTGGTTGGCTTCTCGCCATTCTGGTCATGATGACGAAAACAGGCGTCGCTCAGGAAGATGAGACCCCATTTCGGATCGGAGTTGTTTTGAGCGGTGGAGGTGCCAAGGGAGCGGCTCATGTTGGATTCTTGCAAGCATTGGAGGAAGCCGGAATTGTTCCAGACTACATCGTTGGCACCAGCGTTGGGGCCTTGGTTGGTGGGTACTATGCCTCGGGCTGGAGTCCCTTGGAAATGGAGGCTGTGCTTGCATCTGAAGCGTTTGAGATGCGGGTGAAGGGCCTGGCGCAATGGGAGTTTGGTTTCAAACAAGGGGCCGCGAATCCCAGTTTGTTTGAAGTCAACTTGGCTTCGGGTGGGGGGCTACTGAAAGGAAATTTAGTTTCAAGTCTTCCGATGGACTGGGCATTAATGGAAGAACTTGGTCCTGCGGAAAGTTTTGCTGAGAGTCAATTTGATCAGTTGCTCGTTCCTTTTCGATGTGTTGCGAGCGATGTGGTTTTAAAACAAGACACAGTTTTTTCAAAAGGAAACCTTGCATTGGCCATTCGCGCCTCCATTTCATTTCCTTTTTATTTAAAACCGGTTTGGCTGAATGGCAAACCATTTTACGATGGAGGACTCTACAATAACTTTCCAATGGATATCCTGGAAGAAGAGTTTCATCCAGACTTTATTATTGGTTGCAGCGTAGTGGATGACGCCATCCTTTTGGAATCGGATGATCTAGCTGTGCAAATTGAAGCAATGGTTTCTCGTCCAGCGAAAGCCTTTGAAACCAGCAATCGAATCGTGGTTGTTGAACCGCAGATGGACGTGGAAACCTTTGATTTTGATTTATTAGGAGATGCTGTGGCGTCGGGACTATTGGCAACGGAAGAATTGATGCCTCAGATTGTCAATCAACTCCTTGAAGAAGGTTGGACCCCCAACACCTCGCAGCCATCGATGTCCCAACGACGCATGGAATTCCGTGAAAAACTCCCGGAATTCCGGATTGACCAAATCTCGGTGAGTGGTCTGAAGTCCAGTCAACAGGCTTATGTGGAGTCTTTGGTTTTGGGACGTGTGAAGACCGAAAGGACTGAGTCGGTCCAACGCAATTTGTTTTTGTTGGAGTCGGATCAACACATTGGTAATGTACAGCCTACGGCTCAATTCAATGATGCCACCGGTTTGTTCAACGTTCAAGTGAATGTGAAAGAGGAACGTGACTTGGCCCTAGAGGCAGGGGGGAACCTGTCATCTCGTCCAGTTAGCTTTGGCTTCGCCTCGGCTCGATACAGTCGTTTTGGCCGGGTCCCCATGACGTTTAAATTTTCCAGTTCATTTGGCTCATTATACAGTGCCGCATTAATGGACGGTCGCTTTGATTTTCATGGAACGGTACCTTGGGCTGTTCAACCCTACTATTTGATTCATCGGTGGAATTATGTCCGCAGTTTTTCCACTTTTTTCCAAGATGTTCGACCGAGTTTCCTCGTAGCAAATGAGGTCGAGTATGGTCTTCGTTGGTTATTACCGACCGGGAATCGGAGTGTTTTCGAGGTGCACCAAGCACACTTGAGGACCGCAGATTTTACTTATCCTGATTGGGAATTTAATCCGTCAGATTCAACGGATGTCCAACGGTTTTCTGGTTGGGTCTTTGGATTGGATTGGGGTCGAAATGCCCTGGACTCAAAGCAGTTTCCTAGGCGAGGCCATGCGCGTAGCCTAAAGATCAAGCGGTTCGACGGTGTCACGAATGCGGTTTTTGAGAACCAGAACCCCTTTATTTCTGGAGTTGACACTTCCCTTTCTGAGGTCAGTTTTTATCGTGTAGCGGCAGATTTAGAACACTATATCACCTCGAAATCACGGCGACTGAGTTTGGGCGTTAAGGGGATGGTTCGTTTGTCCGATGAAGGCGTTCGTTCAACATATCGTTCGACGCTCGTTCAATCAACTCCCATGGAGCCCATGCCTGGAGCCAAAAGCTTATTTCTTGAAAAATTCCGAGGATTCAATTTTGTGGGATTGGGAGCCGTCGTTGATTTAGGGATAGTGGGTTCGGTGCTGCGCTGGAGAAGTGAATGCCACGGTATGTTTTCTTCGAGTCGTTTGGTCGATTCTTCCAAAGGTCCTTGGCTGCAGAGTAAACGGGTCAATCGAATTATGGCGGGAACGTGGTTGGTTAGCGAGTCTCAGGTAGGATTGATTTCGCTCGGTTTAGAATACTATCAAGATGAGCGTGATCCGTTTTTGATTGAATTTTCATGGGGATATCGTCTTTTTCAGACTTCGACGCGTCGTTGATTCCTGTGCTTCGCTACTTTTGATCCATGGATGCATTGAAATTCGGAGTTGTTGGCGCTGGACACATAGGAAAGCGACACATGGAGATGATTCAACGACACCCAGGATTTGAGATGGTGGCATTTGCAGACATTCGGTCTGCAGAGGATTGTGGAGTGTCTTCTGATGTCCTAGCCTACTCGTCTGATGTGGCCATGTTGGAAGCTCACCCCGAATTGGATGTTGTATGTGTCTGCACGCCCAATGGATGGCATGCTGAACAGGCGATTCGCGCCATACAGGCTCGTTGTCACGTGGTGATTGAAAAGCCGATGGCCCTGAATCGACACGACGGTGAGCGCGTGTTGCACGAGGCTTTGGCCAAGGGGCGTCAAGTTTTTTGCGTGATGCAAAACCGCTATTCTCCTCCTTCAATTTGGTTGAAAGAAATCGTCAATTCTGGCGTGTTGGGAAAAATCAATATGGTTCAGGTTCAATGCTATTGGAACCGGGATGATCGCTACTATGGAAAGATTCCATGGAAGGGCACCTTGGACCTGGATGGTGGAACCCTGTTCACGCAATTCAGCCATTTTGTGGATTTGATGTATTGGATTTTTGGCGATATCCATCAAATCCAGAGTCGGTTTGCAGATTTTACGCATCAAGACAACACGGACTTCGAAGACTCCGGTCTGATCACCTTTGAATTCGTACAACACAAAGCCTTGGGATCGCTGCATTTTTCGACATCAGTCGCTGATCAAAACTTCGAATCGAGTGTCACCATTTTAGCGGAGAATGGAACCGTTAAAGTCGGTGGTCAGTACATGAATGAAATCGAATATTGTCAGATTCAAGACTATACGATGCCTGAATTGCCTCCATCCAACCCGGCGAATGACTACGGTCACTACAAGGGGTCGGCGGCGAATCATGGATACATATTCGAGAACATTGATTCAGCTTTGAGACAAGGAGGGGAGATTACTACCAACGCCCTGGAAGGGCTGAAAGTGGTTGACATCATTGAGCGGATGTATGCTGCAGGAGCGAGGCCATTGAAGAAGTAGTGCTCTGCCTTCATGATGCCAACTAGGCCAAAATTGACAGGGTGACTTGTCCGAATTCTTCCGTCACCTAATGTGTTATTACGACGTGCATAATTTCTATTTCAAATGAATCACCCTCGCGTAGCGAACATCGTGTTGAATAACTTCACCAATGACAACAGGGTGTATAAGACGTCACGCACCTTGCGAGATGTTGGGATGGAAGTGGAAATAGTGGCCCTGCTGAAGGGGGATGTGCCTGAATTTGACCAATCAGACGGAATTCCTGTGCGTCGGATTCGGATCCGTTCCATGGCATTGCCCGAAGGGCTTATCTGGGGAGGAATAAAATACTTGGAAATTATAGCGCGCATCGTCTTAGGCTATCGCAAAATGGACGTGTGGCATTGCAATGATTTCGAAATATTCTTCATGGGTGTGCTCGCCAAAATGACCAATCCGAGTCTCAAATTGGTATACGATAGCCATGAATATCAATCTGAACGTTATGGAAAGCATCCGTTGGAGAAGGTTTTTATTCGAAGCATGGAGCGATGGTTTATCCACCGCACAGAAGCTTTCATAACCGTATCGGAAGGCATCGCGCACGAATACACGAAACGATTCAAAGTCGCGAACCCCGTTGTTGTTTACAACTCCCCGCATCGAGTTGAAGTGACGCCCAATACGTTGTTGCGTGATCAATTCGCTATTCCAGAGGATGCGATAATTTTCTTGTACCAAGGAGGGCTTGCCGTTAGCCGAGGCATTGAATTGCTTCTTGAAACATTCGAGCGAATGAACGACCCCAATTTGCATCTTGTGTTAATGGGCAGCGGCACGCATGAAGGTTTGTGCGCCAAGGCTGCTGAACGCTGTGATTCGATACACCTTCGCCCTCCCGTTCCTTACCATGAACTCATTCAATATACAGCGAGTGCTGACATCGGAGTCATCAGCACGCAAAACTTATGTTTGAACAATTGGTTCTGCATGCCGAACAAGTTGTTTGAGTACATCCAAGCGGGTGTCCCCGTGCTTTGCAACGACTTGCATGATTGTCGTTTGATCATTGAGAGGTATTCCTTGGGAGAGATCATACCGGAATATCAAACAGACGCTCTAGAAGCCACTGCAAGGTCTATGGCTTCTATGGAATTGCAAAGTTATCAGGCAGGGCTGAAAAAGGCGAAAGACGATTTTAATTGGCAGTCAGAGGAGCCCAAATTGAGGAAGATATACCAACGTTTTATTTGCTGATTCACCCATGTCTTTGGCGAGGTTATAAATTCAAAAGGAGCAGATCAAAACGATTCTGTCCAGATCGCAATCAGGAATGATGCGATTGGTTCTAAGAGGAATTTAGCCTCCAATGGACCTTCGAATGGCTTGGATTTCCCGATCATCCGAAAACAAATCGTCCGTGGCATCTAACCATTCGCGCGCTCCCGATCGGTCGCCTTCTGCAGCGAGCATTTCAGCGGTATAAATCACACCGTATTTGAGCAAGTCTACCTGTACATCTTCGAGCCCTTTCCCCCCAAATTCAGAGAGCAATTGCTTCGCTAATTCCCACGACTCAAGAGCATCACGCTTGGCCTTGGTTCTCCAGAGTACCGTACCGTACATCAGCCAAGCCCCAGGATCCTCGCTGTCCAATGAGTACAGGTATTTGTAGTAAGACTTGGCCTTGGTGTACTTTTCATCATCAACATAAACCTCTGATTGGTTCATG
>CALGEI010000070.1 GCA_937881575.1 uncultured Flavobacteriales bacterium
ATTCAATAAAAAGTTCAAACATCATAACGTAAACAGTATGATAAAAAAGACAATGTGGCCTCTTATGCTCTTAGTTGGAATGGCATATGCGTCTCAGGCAGTCGCGCAGAATATCATTCCAGATCCGGGATTTGAAGCGGTCGAAGCCCCGTTTTGCGGCATCATGGGCCCCAATGATTTCAGCAATACCATGTTTGACTGGGTGAGTCCAACCAATGGCACGCCCCAGATGTTCTTTACGGATGCTGACGCGTCGTGTTACAACGCGCAACCTGTTAGCACGTATTCGGGACCGATTGGAATCCGCGGCACCCAACTGCCATTCGAAGGGCAAGCCATGGCGGGATTGTATGCCTATACCATTGAAGGGTTCAATCAGCGTCATTATGCGCAAGCAGAATTGGATGTTCCGCTGGTTCCGGGGCAGGCTTATGCGGTCGGTTTTTATGTCTCGCTGGCGGATTACATTGAGTTTGCTTCGACGGGATTGCAGGCTTTACTGACCGTTGGGCCGGTCAATCACAATAGTGACGAAGTCATTGAGGCGCAGCCCCAGGTTTCCAATGAGGAGATCGTTGATGATGTGGAAGGGTGGACCTTGATTGTGGATACGTTGACCTTTGAAGGGGCCGTTGATTTCATCACCCTCGGAAATTTCAAGTCCGATGAACAGACCTTGTTGGTACCCAACCCGACCCATTCAGGAGCGGTGAGTACGTATGGAGCATTCTACTTCTTGGACCAAGTCTTCATTGAAGAACTCACAACGTCGAACCTCCAAGAAGTTGAGAATCAAAACGAGGTGAAATTCCTCTCGACATCCCAAGGCCTTGAGGTCGTTTCTTCTGACTTCAAAACGGGACGCTTGCACGTGAAAATGTTTGGTCTTGATGGTCGACAAGCATTCGAATCCTCGAGTGGTTCGTCCAGAATGATCGTCCCGTGGACATCGTGGTCTGGGGACTGTGCGATTGTGTCAGTGCGGGTTGATTCTCACGAGACTTCTCAGGTTGTCTGTCGCGGTGAATACCGCTAATTCTTCAATGAAAATGCGATGAAAAGTTTCATTCTATTGCTTGCGAGTTCTCTGACAATGTCAGGGTGCTTCGCTCAAAATACAGTTTGCTTGACGCTGGAGGAGAATCCATATCTCGACGACCCAGCTTTGTCTGAATTTTCGAAATATGTGCAGGTGCTCGGCTGTTTTGAATTGCTCGCCGAATCGTCTATTTCGGATGAGAAGGTGCTGCATGCTGCAGCGGTTGCTGCTGAGTTGTTGGATCAAAATGAAGATGGCGTGGTGGACGATCAAAGTGTAGCATATGCCTTGGCTTCAGGTCAAGCACTCATGCCCATTTTTGAAGAAGAGGGCTCGATTGCGGAAGAGATGCTTTTTGAAAATTACGAAGGGGATGGCATTGGTGCAGTGTTGTATTCAGATGAGATCAACCCCAACCAGCCGGGCTACTGGGGGGAAGACGCGACTGTAGAGGAGGTGCTCCACACCATCAATGCTGTGGGGCATGTTTCCGTGTATCCAAACGCGTTTAGTCTTTCCCCGGGATCGTCGTTGCTGTCAGCAGCCATGGATGTAGCCCGGGGTGGGCAGTACCTGTCGGTCCCTGACATGTACCCGAAGGAGGCTTGGTACCATTACGATGATTGGACATGTGATTACGAATGCATGGCCATTGAATACCTCTACTGGGCATTGGTGACGAAGATGGGGATTCTCGATGACCCTCAAACGGCCAGTGGTATTGCTGATGAATGGGAGTTGTATTCTGCTGAATTGTTGGCGGAAACGGATTCATTGATGGACCAGCTGATCAGCAACACTCAATTCATGTTGCCGTTAGTAGCTCCAGATGGAAACTACTGTCCTCAGGCGGTTGGAATCAGCCAAGAGTTCGAGTCTGCTGTGCCGGTTCCGCATGTTGTGCGCGTTGTGGATCTCATGGGGCGGGATGCGGAGCCCAGCCCAGGGATGCTAAGGATTCACATTTACAGTGACGGCCACGTCAAGAAGCAAGTGATTTCCCCTGAGCAGTAAGCGGTGGGAGGAGAGCCCCTTGAGCTACATCCTTTTGAACAGGCTGCCGGCATTGGACAAGTGTGTAAAAGTGTCTGAAATGCATCTGTTTGGTGCGCTTTGACTCTTGCCTGAAATGGTAATTTTGAGCATGAGAAAAATTGTACTAATCCTGGCAGTGTTTACGAGCATGGCTGCCAAGAGTCAAACGATCATAACGGACCGGCCTGATCAAACGGAAAGTCCCCAAGTGGTGCCCGCAGGCACCTTGCAATACGAAGGGGGTATGCTCGTTGAGTGGGATCAAAACAATGCTGAGCGCATGTTGCTTCCTACATCCTTGTTTCGGATTGCCTTGCACAAGCGCGTAGAACTTCGTCTTGTTCATGAATTGGGCTTTGACCGATCTTCGAATGACT
The DNA here is from genome assembly GCA_937881575.1 of uncultured Flavobacteriales bacterium. GTDB lineage: Bacteria > Bacteroidota > Bacteroidia > Flavobacteriales_D > Sanyastnellaceae > UA16. The sequence continues at coordinate 2,452 of CALGEI010000070.1, forward strand.
TCACAGGAGAAACCATCAAGACGCGGGGTACAACCGATGTCCAGTTGGGAATGAAAGTGCAACTTTCCGGTTATGATGCAAGTCAAGTAGCAGTGGGGCTTTTGAGTCATGTCTCCCTTCCTTCTGGATCATTCAACCTCGACGAGTCCTGGATGCAATCGCACAAAATTGGCCTTGCCTTGCCCTCAAATGACGATTGGTCCATGGCCGTGAACGTAGGATGGATGCCGATCGAGAGCCCAATTGAAATTCAAAATCAAGGCTTATTCACACTGGCTTTGGGGCATGCAAACAATGATCAACTCGGTCTCTATGTGGAGACCTATGGTGCACTATCAGAATGGGGTGTTGGTACGTTTAGCGGCGATGCAGGCCTTACATGGTTGGTCCATGACCGGTTGCAATAGGACTTGAGCTTTGGCGTCGGATTCAATCAGCGCATGAACTATTCAAGTATCGGATTGAGTTGGCTCTCCGGACAATGAACGGGCCTATTGGGGTGGGAAGTGATTGAGTCGAGCGGGTTAGAATCAAAAAAGCCTGCAAATCAGTGACTTGCAAGCTTCTTTGTGACCCCGGGAGGGTTCGAACCTCCAACCATCAGAGCCGAAATCTGATATTCTATCCAGTTGAACTACGGGGCCAATCGGGCGCAAAAGTAGCAGTTTATACCGCACTTACGAAACATCCTGCTTTGAACTTTGCTTTTGTCCTTCTAAAGCGAGGTTTTTTTGTCGAGAATTGCAGGCGAGACAGCGAGTGCATCTGCATGTTACAAGAGCAAATTGAACAATGGCATGAGACTAAATAGAGCTGGGGACACCATAGGACAACGCCGCATAAACCGACCGAGACAAGTCGATTGTCGCGAATAGGGGAGTTACGGGCCTGCCTGATCTTTTAGAGCGGTTCTAGGCGCCTAAATTGTTTTGGAAGGAATGCGGAATGGCCGTGAACTCTTCAATACGGCTGCAGTGGGCTGCAGGTACTCATCGGCATTGAATTATTCTGAGCTTGCCAGTGATGACAATGGATTGGGCTTTTTTGAAGAAAGTCCAACGACCTGTTCCGAAGACTTGAATAGCGACGGTGTGGTCGGGATGGGCGATTTATTGATTTTACTCGCATCATTTGGCAACGCATGCGTCTGAAAATAACAGGCGCTCACCAAGACCGTTATTGCATCACAACCACGCGCTGAATTCCAACGCCTTCAGCGGATTGAATCCGTATGAAATAGGCGCCATTGGCCAAAGAGGAGAGGTCGATCTGACTCTGTTCGCTCAAGATATTGGGGCAACCCATGACCGGCCGTCCACTGAAATCCAACACGTGCACTTCGACGCCTTCCCAACGTTCCAAGGTCAAATTCAAAGCTCCGCTGGTTGGATTGGGGTGAAGTGAGAAGCGCAAAGCGGAAGGCGCGTCCGCATTCCAAACGTCCAGCTCTTCCGATGTCGTAACACAATCCGAAGGATAGGGATCCAATTCAACCGGTTCGCCGGGCGTCAAGTCTCTCCCGGCAAGTCCAGGGTAATCAGGTCCATAGCGATACGCTCGAAACGTGCCATTTTGAAACGGCTCGTTGCCTTGGGTGTTGGGACCAAAGGAGCTCGTTGCGGTGATGTATTCCCAGACCGTTTCCCCTGAGGACGTCACCTCGAAAATCCGACCGTCGTCTCCTTCGCAGATGAGCGAGTTGCCGTTGGGAAGGCGCTGCACTCCGCTGATAAAGGCACTGTAGAAGTCCGGGTCCAAAACGGCGGGATACGTCCAATCAAGTCCAGAAGGCCCAAAGGCTGCATCGTCGAGCAGCTCGTATGTTCCGTCTTCCTGCAAGGGCAAGGTCAATTCATCGACCGAGCTGCGCGGTCCACTGGGGCGGCCTGCCCCGTTGTTGAACAGGAGGATGGAGGTCGTACTGACTTCGTCTGTAGCTCCTTCCTCGTGCTGCAACCAATGGGGGTCATGTTGCCCGAACAATTGACGGTCGGCTTCTCCGCCCCGACCATAGGCTTGGGGGTTGCCCCAACGATACAAAAGGTCACCACCTCGACCAGTCTGTCCACCAAAAGAAGTGGCGGCTTCGACCGCTGTTGTGCTGTGATCGAGGATGTAGAATTCATTCCACTTCCGGCTATTGAGCATGATCTGATCCAATGTGGGGTTGTAGTGGATGGCGTTGCAATGGAACCAATCCCCACTATCTCCACCCAAAGGACCACCTCCACCGGGATTTTCGTAATTGAGATCAAACCGGCCAGGGAAATCGGAAGGACTCCCATAATTTGGTAAGTTGGGGTCCACATCTTGGATGAGGTGATCCCAAGCATGCCACTCCCAAACAACGTTGCCTTCATTCGTTCCCAAGGGTTCGATTTCCACAATTTGCGGCGGCCAAAGAGGAGAGTCATCCAAGCGCCCCAGTGCTTGCGCCTCCTCATTCGAATGGTATTCCCAGGCAATCAACAGCACATTCCCATTCGGTAACACGGCCATGTCATGGTGATGGTGCGCTTCAGTTGAAAAATAATCGAAGGACCAGGTCAACTCGCCTTCCCAAGAAAATCGCTCGATCCTACCGCCAATCCCGCCTCCAAAAAATGTTGAGCTGGTGATTCGGGCAGTGCGCAACAACGAACCGTCCTGCATGAGATAGGAAGACTCTCCCATGCGGTACTCGCTTTCCCATTTGTTCACCACCCTTCCACAGTTGTCAATCAGATGACTTTCGGTGGCTGATGTGGCGGATACTAGCGTGTATCCATTAAAAGACTCCGGTGAATTTTGAACGAGTCCTATGGTAGGCGTTTGGGCCAATCCGATTGTGAGAAACCCTCCTAGAATTGATATCAGTGCAATGAGTCGTGGCATTAGGTTGAATTTGAAAGGGAGATTTTCAAGTTGTTTTGTTGACTCAAAATGGCTTTAAAGCCATCATAATTTGGACGAATCAATCCTTATGCGG
>CALGEI010000071.1 GCA_937881575.1 uncultured Flavobacteriales bacterium
CTATTGACACATGTTTCGATGCTCACCTCAGCACTACTCGCTTGCGTCCCTTCGTTGATTCCCCGTGTGGCAGCAATGTGCGTATGCTCGTCGATGATGCCCGGAGTCACGTGCTTTCCGCGGCCGTCCACCAATTCAAACGTCGGAATTTGGCTTCCAAACACGTCCTCTGCAATCAAATCCTGACCAATGGCGAGAATCTTTCCATCCTGCAAGATGACATCCGCTTGTTCGATCCGGCCTTCCGCTTCACAAGTCCAGACGGTAGCGCCTCGAATCCATGTGGTCTCCGCTTGAGGCCGTTCCGCGTTGCCATAGGCTGTAAATGGCCAAATTATTTCTCCGACCTCGGGACCCGCCTCTGCCGCTTTATCGTTCTGAGCTGGGACCTCATCAGCAGCATTCGCATCTTGACGAATGGCGCTCCATTCAAACCATGTGCCGTCACTGCGCTGTCCTTTTCCTTCCCAAATTCGGCTATCCATCCAGACGTTGCCAGAAGCGCGCCACCAGCCGTTCAAGTCCAAGGTGTCCAAGGTGAACTCAAATCCGACCGTCCGACCATCCAATTCCATTCCCAATTTGAATTCCGTGGAGTCGAGAAGAAAATGTGCTTTGGGGTTCTCTGCAGAACCTTTGACTTCCATTCGCCAAACCTGTTCATCCAATGTGACATCATACATGCCGCGGATGTCTACGATGTCCCGATTCTGGTAAATCTGTTGCTCCCCTTGCACCCAATTTTCATACAGCACGGTCGACGCGTCAAACAAGGGACCGTCCGTGATCAGCATGTTCGCTTCAAACCCTGGCTGAATCTGACCGACTCTGTTTTCGGCACCGACCATGGCGGCCGGCACTTCGGTTAAAGCGGCCAAGGCGGCATCGGCAGGCAAGCCATGTTGGATGCATTTCCGCACCGCAGACCACGTCGATCCAACATCATTCAATCCATCGGTTGTAAACGCAAATCGAATGCCTGCCATGTGAACACGGGCAGCGTTGGACGGAGCCAATTCCCAGTGCTTTAATTCATCCAATCCAATGAGCCGACTCAAATACGGGTCGCTCACATCAAAAGGCGTGGGGAAATTCAAGGAAAGCACCAAATCAGATCCGGTTGCCTGCACCTCTTCTAAACGTTGGTAC
>CALGEI010000072.1 GCA_937881575.1 uncultured Flavobacteriales bacterium
TGAATTTCAACTTCAGGAGCGGACCTACGGCGTAGGTGAAGCACTGATCAGTGGATTCGCCTTGGCTTCGACCACTTTGCAGGAATATGTGCTCTCCATGCGGTTTTTATTCAGCAAATCTGGAGCATCTCAGGTAGGCAGTTTGGTCACTTTTGGCAGCATTTTCGATGCCGGATGGGACTGGGAAATCTTTTGGCGTAATACCGCCTTCTTCTCCCTGATCCTGGCATTCATGAATCTACTTCCGATCCCTGCGCTTGACGGAGGGCACGTCGTCTTCCTCTTGTATGAAATGGTCGCAGGAAAACCTGCCCCTGAAAAATTCCTTGAACGCGCCCAAATGGTCGGCATCGTTTTGTTGCTCACTCTCATGGTTTATGCTTTGGGAAATGATGTTTGGCGACTGCTCACAGGACAGTTTAGCTGAGTTCGCTATTTTTGAACAACGCTTTTTATGACAGTTTCCGACATCAACGCTTACGGACTCGTCATCGGTGGTTCACTGGTGATCATTCTGAGTTACTTCGCAAATTTGCTTGCGAAGCGCACGAACATCCCGAGTGTTCTCGTTTTAATCGGGATGGGAATTGCCATTCGGCAGGGCCTGAATGCCATGGGACTCACGTCCATTCCATTTGAAGGCTTGGTTTTGGAATTGCTCGGGACCATTGGTCTGATTTTCATCGTTTTGGAGGCCGCATTGGACTTGAACCTCTCGAGAGAGAAAATGCCCCTGATCATTCGCAGTGCTTCGGTAGCATTGATCGCACTCGGGGGAAGTTCAGCTGCCATTGCTGCATTTTTAGGCTATTCCATGGGAATGCCTTGGTATGAAGGATTGGTGTACGCCATTCCGTTGTCCATCATGAGCAGCGCCATCATCATTCCAAGTGTTTCTAGCCTCAGCGCAGACTCCAAGGAATTCATGGTGTATGAAAGCACATTTTCGGACATTTTCGGCATCATGGCATTTTATTTGCTCTTGGGCAATTCTGATGCAGAAAGCACTGAGACTGTGATTTGGAGCATCGGAACAAACCTATTGGTCACACTCCTCCTTGCTATTTTCGTCAGCTATCTGCTCGTTTATGTTCTGCAGAAAATCACGAGCCAAGTCAAGTTGTTTCTGAGCATCGCGGTGTTGTTGCTTATTTACGCCATCCAAAAACTACTTCACCTCAGCCCGTTGGTGTTGATTTTGGTTTTTGGTTTGATGTTGAACAACCACCGCTTGTTTTTTCCAAAATTGAATATTTTCAAACCAAACGCCGCCGGACGTACGTGGCCAGAAAGTCTCCTCGACGATCACCGCATGCATGATTTGCACCGCGACTATCATTTACTCACGTTGGAAAGTGCCTTTGTCATCCGAACGTTCTTTTTCGTCCTCTTTGGCATGACCGTTTCGCTCGCTGCTTTGGCCGATATCCATGTCATTACAGAAGGGTTGGTTATCTGCTGTCTGCTCTATGTTGTGCGTTTTGTTTGTCTCTTATTGCTGCAACGCCGTGCGGTGTTCCCGCTTCTTTACATCGCTCCTCGCGGGTTGATCACCATCCTTTTGTTCTTCCAGATACAAAGCACATATCCACAATACCTACAACCCGATTTTAACCAAGGCAT
>CALGEI010000073.1 GCA_937881575.1 uncultured Flavobacteriales bacterium
CATGGACACGCGCATCATCAAAATCGCATTAGCGTTAGGTAGTTTGGCTTATGCCATTTCATTGTTTCTAAAAGGACATATCGGGAGTGGAGTAGGCATGGTCCTGGTGTGTGCTCTATTTGTGTTAATGACCCTTCAAAGTTTGCGGTTGATCATGGCATTTGTCAACCTGCGTCAACAGAAAATGGACGACGCACGAAAGTGGCTGAGCCGTGTGAATCCCAAGCATCTTTGGCCACGAAGACGCGGGTATTGGTACTTTTTGATGGGCAGCTTGGCCATGGAGCATAACATGAATGACGCCGAACGTTTGTTGCGTGAGGCGTTGGAAATGGGGTTGAAGCAAGACCATGATAAAGCCGCCGTCAAATTGAATTTGGCCGTCGTGGCTTCAGCGAAACGCAAGCCTAAATTGGCCAAAGCCCTGCTCGCTGAATGCAAGCGTTTGGACAAGAAGGGCATGCTGAAGAAGGACATCAAGCAGGTGGAGGCTGCCATTCAAAATCCACAGGTCATGCGCATGCGCGGCCGATAAGGAAGGACAACGATCCGTTTTCGATGGGATGTGGCTTTTGCCGTCTCAGGTCCAATTCCAAGTCAGGTGTTGAGCAACGCTCTCAGCGCTTCTTCCAACCGGTGATTGGCCAAGAATTGTTTCTCTAAATCTGCGGCAAAAGGGAAGGCCGTATCCAGTCCTGCCACCCGTGTCACTGGGGCATCTAAATCGGTCCAACACGACTCTTGGATGCGCGCGCTAATTTCTGCGCCAATGCCGCCGGTCATCGTGCCTTCGTGCAATACCAAAGCCCGATTCGTCTTTCGAACACTCGCCATGACCGTTTCTTCATCCCATGGGAGCAAGGTCCGCAAGTCGATGATTTCCAACGACCACTCCGGATGTTCTACTTGAAGTGACTCAGCCCAAACCACTCCCAGTCCGTAAGTTACAATCGTAGCGTCCTGACCTGTTGAGGCCATGCGGGCCTTTCCAATGGGAGTTTTGAAGGGGGTTTCGGTGACCATGCCGGAAAGAGAACGGTACAAAAACTTGTGCTCGAAGTACAGGACCGGGTTGGGGTCTTCAAAGGCTTCGATCAAAAGTCCTTTCGCATCTTCAGGAGTAGAGGGATAAACAATCTTCAAGCCGGGTACGTGAAAGAACCATGCTTCGATCGATTGACTGTGAAAGGGTCCCGCACCTACGTTTCCACCTGTTGGCATGCGCACGACAACATCGGCCGCTTGCCCCCATCGCCAATGGATTTTTGCGAGATTATTGACGATTTGATTGAATCCAACCGTTGAGAAATCACTGAACTGCATCTCCATCATGGCCTTTTTGCCAGCGATAGAGAGTC
>CALGEI010000074.1 GCA_937881575.1 uncultured Flavobacteriales bacterium
CTCCTGAAGCATCGGTGATGGACCAACTGTTATCGCCTGGAGTCTCATCCGTGGTCAGCTGCACGCGGACCAAACTGGTGGCCGTTTGTGAGCTGAGGTTCATGGTGGCAGAAACACTGTTGTTCTCAGTATTGCCATCTTCCGAGATGATGTCGACAAAGAAAATGGAAGTGGTTGCGAAGATGGCGTCACCCAATTGAACTTCTTCGATTTCATACGTGTCCAAGTTTCCAGTCCACTCGTAAGTGAGCAACTCGGCACCGAAAAGGGTCGTCGCTTCGAAGGTGCACGATGTCATGGGCTCTGTGCCGTTGTTCATGAGGCGCACGCTCAAAGGTGAAGGTTCACCGGGACAGCTTCGGGTAGATCCGGTATAGCTTATGATGCTCGCATCCGATGGCATCGAAGCCGCCGCACAATCCAAAGATTGGAGGTAATTCACGTGGATGTCATAGCTGGCTTGACCGATTTGATTTAGCAATCGATTGGGACAAATCGTGTAAATCGTGGGATAATACGTGTTTTGGTAATCACTGAAAATGAATCCACCGTTGTCAATGATGGGGTATTCAACCCCCTCAGTCCAATCGCCCCACGTGCTTGCCCCGATGCCATGCAAGTCATCATCCGTCGTATTGTCATCCGATTCGATGAAGAAGATCCGGACTTCGTTGGTTCCGTTCGGTCCGTAGTTGTTGTAGATTTCTTCGAAAATACCACTGTTGTGGTAAGTCCAGCAGGGTCCGCACCATGTGGCGGTGAAATCCAAGATCACGGCATAACCCGAGTCGAGGTAACTGTATAAGTTATGCTCTACTCCTTCGATGTCTGTAGCCGTCCAGTCAGGAGCGAGGGCGCCATCAGGAAGTTGGGCTTGGACTTGGAAAGAGAGGAACGAGGCAAAGACACAAGTGATGACTGTTTTGAAAAGCTTCATGGTGTACAAGATTGGTGCTAAAGTCTTTGCCAATTTATGGAATAAAAAATCCGCACCATCGTTTTCGATGATGCGGATTTCCAATTGTGTTTGATTTCAGCTCTGAATTACTTCAAAGTCACACGCATGGTTGTTGTTTCTTCACCTGCATTGAGGGAGATCAAGTAAACACCAGCAGTGACGCCAGAAAAGTCCAATACGCGATTGTGCTCACCAGCCTGCAATGTGCCGAAGTCGAGGTTCATGATCTGCTGACCAATGAGGTTGCGAACTGCCATGCTGGAATTCGATGCTTGGTTCAAAGAGAACTGCAAAGTAGTCTGGTCAGAGAATGGGTTAGGGAACACCTTGGTCACCTCATTCAAAGACAATTCCTGCACGCCCGTGTTGACTGAAGTCACCGCCATTCCGGCTGATTCTGCTTCGTAGCTATAGGATCCGTCGTAGTCGTAAATGGACGAAACAAACGTGAGGTTGTCGTCATACGTCTTTACGGTGCAGTAGCCGTCAACAGAACCCCAAATGGTTCCGTTGATGCCATCACCATATGAATCGGTGATTGTGAATGCGTAGCAGCCTTCAGAAGGAGCACTGACCCACCATTCTAACACGTCACCGGCAGCACCAGCCATTTCACCTGTAACCACTTCATCAACGACATTGCCAGCAGCATCGACGATCGACCAGCCAATTTCTTGTGGCCAGTTGTCGACCATGATCTCAATGTGAATCAAGGACGTTCCTGAAGTAGCGAGCGTTACAGATCCAGAAGAACTGTTGTTTGCTGTATTGTCATCTCCAGAAGTGATTTCAATGGTGAAGTTGGTATCACTGTCAAACGTAGCCGTACCCAACTCAACGTTGGCAATGCCATACGTATCCAAATCACCAGACCAATCATAGCTCAACAATTCTGTTGCCCCATCCATGACGGCAATGGTGCAGTACTGCAAGTTGGTTACGCCGAGGTTCATCAAATCAACGCTCATATTCACAGGCTCGCCTGGGCAAGCGGTTACGCCACCCGTGTAGCTCAACAAAGCAGGATCATTGACCAACGATGCAGCAGCGCAATCATTGGCTTGGAACACGCCTGCGTGGACGGCAGCAGAGGCCTGACCTGACTCAGTCAATTGACGGTTAGGGCAAATGGTATAAATCGTTGGGTAATACGTGCATTCGTAAGCATTGAAAATGCTCGCTGCATCGTCAATAATCGGGAAGTTGATGACCGAAGTCCAGTCTCCCTGTGTCGCTGTACCTGTTCCGAGCAGATCATCCATTGTTGTGGAATCGTCAGACTCAATGTGAAAAACGCGAACCTCATCGGTTCCATCAGGTCCATACATTTCATACACTTCCTCTAGGGCGCCTCCGACCGCGTAGCTCCAACAGGGACCACACCAGGTCGCAGAAAAGTCAACGATGACTTTCTTTCCTTCGTCAAGAAGTTCATACAAATTGTGTTCTACACCGTCAATGTCGGTTGCAGTAAAATCAGGTGCGATGCTGCCATTTGGCAACTGCGCGAAGGAAGCGGTTCCAATGAGGAGCGCTGCAATCAGAGAGTAAATGTGCTTCATTTAGTACAGTTTAAGAGTTTTCAATTTCAATGCTAAGGCAGATTTGGATCTCGGCTAGGGCAATGAGCTAAGTTCAAATGTAATCACAGATGTGTTTAAATGTGATGAAAGGCACACGAAAGTGCGAGTTCGAGCGCCTTTTTCGGGAAAAAGGCTTAAAAGCTCGATGAGAAATTAACTTCGAATCCGTTCGATGCCGGCACGGCTCGACAAACGCCCCCGATGCAAAAGATGCCTTCTCGACGCTTTCCATAACCAATAGACAGTCGATGGGGTCCTTCAATCCGGCCAACAGCAGCATAGAGATAGTGCACGCGATCATCCGCGTTCGGATTGCTGTAGTTGTATTGGTCCAACACACTGGCAAACCAATGCGGACTCCAAGTGTATTCTGCCAGAACGGTTCCCCAATCACGCTTATCTTGATCGGTCAATAACAGCTGGAATTCCGTCCGCAGACTTTCGCGTTTGGCTGTTTTCCATTGTGTTTCCAAGACGTGGATGTCGGCATATACCATGCCTTTGAAAGTCGTTGTGACCGGTGTAGTCAACGTATTGAATTCGAGGTTGTAGAAGGTGTACTTCCACTTGAAGTTTTTGGAGACTTTGCGGCTAATCTGCACGTTGAAATCACGAACGAATTTAGTGGGGCCAAACCCCCAGGAAGAACGCTCATATCCATCGACAATCCCTTCAACACCGCTTAATTGGGTCGTATCCAGCCCATTGGCAGCGGCAAAATTGACGCTGACATTCGTGCCGTATTTGCCGCCCAAAGCACTTCCTTTCTTGATGTTGTAGAAAATTTCGGCACTCAAGCTGGACTCGCCAGCAATGACTGTGGCGTATGGATATAAGGTGGCAGCCAAATTGTATGTGTGTTGTTGCGTGATGGCAGGAATGTAATTGATCGGGGAATCAAAAAGCAGGACATCACGGTCGGAACGAAAACTCATGTTGTCAACCGTTTTGGCGTGCAGGCTAATACCCAACCCGCGTTTGGTATAGCCGAGGTGAGCCATGAGCGCTTCTCCTCTGCGATAGGTGTATCCGTTATCCGCACTGGGGTCGT
>CALGEI010000075.1 GCA_937881575.1 uncultured Flavobacteriales bacterium
CTCGACGGCAAGTACAGCCAAATACAAGTTGACAACCTGCCAGGACCCCGTGGATTGAATGTCCTTCAAGGATTGATGTTCATTCCCGGTGATTGGATCCATGAAATTCATATCAGCAAGGGCGCTGGAACGGTGACTCAAGGATACGAGAGCATGACAGGTCAGATCAATGTAGCATTGAAGAATCCGGAGAATGCAGACCCGCTTCATGTCAACATCTACGGAAATGCTGCGGGACGATTGGAGTGGAACCATGTGAGCAAACATCGAATTAGCCGGAGATGGAGTACGGCTCTTCTGGCGCATGCTGTGCGCAACGACCAGTTGAACGATCGGAATTCTGACGGATTTTTAGATGGTCCACTGAAGCGAAACTACATCGGGCGCAGCGAATGGAAGTTCATCGGTGATCGTGGAATTCGTGGCGAATATGCCGTGAATTGGATCCAGACGGAATCCGCTGCTGGACAGGTCGCTGCTTTTGATCAAGACATGCCTTGGTCAGGCGTCATGGACCTGCTGGCATCACCCTCAGATTCGCGGTGGTCGGCCGTTACGGCCATTGACAGGATGGAGGTTTCAGCGAAAACAGGGTTTGTTTTCCCAGATGCCGAATGGAGAAGCATTGGAACCCAGTTTGTGTATTCAGATCACCAACATGCGCACCAGTTTGGTCGTCAGAAGTACACGGGCAGTGAGCGGTTTTTCCGAGGAAATGTTTTGTACTCAGGAATTCTGGGCAACACCAATCGCACGTTCACGACCGGAGTCAGCTTTGTTTCAGATCAGTTTGACGAGAAGGTACATCGGTCAGATACGTTGAGCGTTTCCCAACAGCGGGATGAGGTCGTTCCTGGCGCCTTTTTCGAATTCACCTTGAACCATGCGGACCGTTTGAGCGTGGTGGCAGGAGTGCGTTATGATCAACACAATTTGTTCGGTGGATTTTGGAGTCCTCGATTGCACGCTCGTTGGAGCGCTACTGAAAACACATCGCTCAAATTGGCCGCTGGACGTGGCTTCAGAACGCCGAATCCCTACATGGAACAACTGGGCTCGTGGGCGAGCCAGCGAACATGGAATGTCGATGTATACGGTGATTTCCAGCCGGAAATTGCGACGAATGCCGGACTGAATTTGACCAGTAAATTTCGGTTGAATTATCGTGACGCGTCCCTCGCACTGGACGTTTACAACACGTGGTTTGAGAATAAGGTGGTGGTGGATCTCGATGCGGATGCCCAGCAGATTCGACTGTACAATTTGAATGGCGAGTCCTTTGCCCGATCCGCTCAGGCCGAATTCAATTGGGATGTGCACCGCCGGGTTGATTTACGCATTGCCTATCGTTGGGTTGACGCTCAAACAGATCGGGTTGGGAATCCCACACAGGAGTCCTTTGTCTCAAAACAGGACCCCTTTGTCTCAAAACACCGCTCATTTGTTCAATGGAGCTATGCCTCTGCGCTCTCAGAAAAGCAGAGCCAGTGGCTCGCAGATGCAACGTTTCAATGGGTAGGCGCGCAGCGGTTGCCAGGAACGGATGCGAACCCGGAATTGTTTCAACGTCCAGGCGAGGCACCGGGCTTTGCTCAGTTGAATTTGCAGGCTACGCGTCAATTCGCCCCGTCGTTCTCACTCTACGCGGGTGTTGAGAATGCTTTGAATTACAAGCAAGACCGTCCGATCATTGGAGCGGTTTATGATGACTCACCGGTTTCGGCCAGTGATTTCAACCAGTACTTTGATGCCAGTTTGGTGTACGCACCCATCTTTGGACGGATGCTCTACGCGGGATTGCGCTGGAACATCCTGCCACCTTCAGCGAATTAATACGAACAGGGAGCCGGTCTCCTAGCGAGATTTGGACTGCATTTGCCGTTTGAGTAGGCCGCCACTGCTATTGGCTCGCATGGTGGGACGACGCTTTGAAGAGGCATTGGTAGGTCGTGCGTCACGTCCGGGCAATCCCCCCTCGGCGTAGCGTGGATCGGGGATGTAAGCCATCTTTTCCATCCACAACGCCTCGACGTGGTAGCAACCGTACTCCTCACGTACGGGACCGCGAATCCGATAGATGCCTTTGCCTCGAAACCCATAGGTGCGCAGTGAGGGCGGAAAGTGTACCGTGTCGAGCCAAGCACCTTCTCGGTCGACAAAACACCCAAAACACATCCGGTCTCCTTTCGATGTGGCTGTTTCCTTGACCGTAACGAGGTACCCGACGACTTCCACCGTTTGTCCAATGCAATCAGATAACGCGTCGCTTCTCACACTGCGTTGCGCCACTGCTTGCGCCTCTTCAGTGAGCAGTAGAAAGGGCGAAACCAAGGGAAAGCCAAACAACTCGATTTGATCGAAGGCATCTTCGAGTATACCCGATTCCAAAGCGGGCAGCGTGAAGCGTCGTGCTTCGGGAGCGAACAGCGTGATTTCGGGTGCGGATCGTGAGCGGTGCCCAAGCAAAAAATGGGCCTCCCACAGCAGTTGCTGTTTGCTCAAGTCCGTAAACCGAAATCCGCCACAACGGATCAGAAGCAAGCATTGCTCCAATCCCAACCCAAGCCGTTCAATGGCGTCTTCCAGGGAAGCGAACGGACCGCATTGAGCGCGATTTCGCATCACCGCCTCGACTGTTTGTGCCTCGATGCCGCGGACGAGGTTGAATCCCAAATAGATTCGAAGTTCTGACGGATAAACGGTGGCTTCCCAGTGGCCTCGGTTGATGCACGGCTCCTCCATGCGGGCGCCGACCATACGCGCTTCATGCACATAAAACTCGGTGCGATAGAACCCCCCGAAATTGTTGATGCAAGCCGTCATGTACTCCAGGGGCCAGTGGGCCTTGAGAAAGAGGCTTTGGTAGCTCTCAACGGCGTAAGAAGCCGAATGGCCTTTGGCAAAGGCGTACCCGGCAAAGCTTTCCACTTGGTCCCAGACTTCATGAACCAAGGAAGTCGGCCGGCCGCGTTCCAAAGCCTTTTCAATGAAGGTGTCTCGGGCTTTTGCAAACTCGTTGCGCGATCGAAATTTCCCGCTCATACCGCGTCGCAAGACATCGGCTTCCCCGAGATCGAGCCCAGCGAAGTGGTGGGCCACCTTGATCACGTCTTCTTGATAGACCATCACACCATAGGTTTCCGGCATCAATTTCAGAAGGACGGGATGGGCTTCTTTTCGCCGTTTGGGATCCCGGTGCCGTTCGATGTAGGTGCGCATCATGCCACTTTTGGAAACACCAGGTCGGATGACGGAACTGGCGGCAACCAATCCCAGATAGGTATCGACTTGCAACTTGCGCATGAGCATCCGCATGGCAGGCGATTCGACATAAAAACAGCCGACGGCCAGCGCTTCGCGCAGCAAATGTTGAATTTTGGGATCGGCTTTGAACCGCTGCATGTCGTGGATGTCAAGGGACGCGACAACGGCCGGCGAGTGGACAGCGATGAGGTCCAAGGTGTCCCGGATCTTTCCGAGTCCCCGCTGACTCAGAATATCAAACTTGAAAAGCCCCACGTCTTCCGCCACGACCATATCAAATTGGGTGGTCGGGAACCCCTTGGGGGGCATGAATGTACCGCCGTAGTGATGAATGGGATGTTCAGCAATCAGAATCCCACACGAATGGACCGTCAGTGCGTTGGGAAACTCCCGGAGGTGGCCGGAATAACGCACGACATATTGGGCCATATCGCTGAGTTGATTGGGGTTGAATTTCCCGTCGGCAAGGGCGTCGATTTCATGCTTTGGAAGGCCGAAGACCTTGCCCAATTCTCGGACGATGGCGCGGTGTTGAAAGGTGCTGTATGCGCCGACGAGGGCGACGTGTTCAAAGCGCTCGAAAATGTACCGGGTGACGTCATCCCGGTCGGTCCAGGAGAAATCAATGTCAAAGTCGGGGGGATTCGTCCGGTAGAGGTTGATGAACCGTTCGAAGTACAGATCCAATTCGATGGGGTCCACATCGGTGATGCGCAGGAGATAGGCCACCAAGCTGTTGGCTCCACTTCCTCGGCCGACATAGAAATACCCCTTACTTCTGGCATAACTGGTGATGTCCCAATTGATCAAGAAATAGGCGAGATAGCCTTGCTTTTGAATGATATGAAGCTCATTCTCCATCCGTTCCAAAACGGCCTCCTCATGATCCGGATACCGGTAAGCAAGCCCTTCAGCACACAGGCTACGGATCAGAGATTCATCCCCGTCTTCGCTTTCGGTATAGGTGTGCTGGTTGTTGTGCA
>CALGEI010000076.1 GCA_937881575.1 uncultured Flavobacteriales bacterium
GTCTGTTGATACATGAAGCACATCGCGCAGTAGGCGGTGGTGCTGCGTGAGTAGCGTAGCCCAGCTCGCCGGTTGCGTAGGGAGCGATCGGAGAGCCTCGGAACCTCTTTCAGAAATGTCCCGCAATTCCAAGGTGCCCTGCATCAAAGCGCGTTGTTTCGCATCAAAAGACTCAGGAAATGGAGGCGGCATAGCGGAAGAGGTCAAACGCCACGTGGCACTCCAAGCTTCCAACAGCTGCACGCGCTCCGCTTTGGCTCTATGCAACAGCGTCAACGTATCCTTGGGTTGAAGGGAGTCCAACAACAACCATGAGCCGGCTGGGACCGGCATAGGCAATGCTTCGAAATGCGGTTCGAATGCAAAACGATGAATGCCGCCAAGCGCACACGCGAAGTGATCCATTTGTCCGCCCGGCTCGTTGAAATAGGTCACTTCAGCTCGGTGCGCAGCACACGCGACCCATTCGGCGTTTACCGACTGTCCTGAGCGCGCGGCAATTAAAGCACACCAGGCCACGACAAGAGCTGTGGAACTGCTCGCACCGGCTTGCTGCGGGATCGTACTCTTTACGGATGCATTCCATCCTGATTGGGGAAGCCAACCTTCGGTATCAGCCACTTTCAATGCTGACAACCAGTACGCCCTCGGAGCAGGCTCTGGCAAATCATCCAAATCAAAACTGAGTGAGGTACCGAGATCTTCCAACTGCACATGCACCATGCGGTCCTCTCGGGACGAACTTTCAATGTGACACCGCACATCAATCGCCGCTGCTACGACGGGCAACCCTAAATAATCTTGATGCTCGCCAAACAAACAAATACGCCCCGGTGCCGATGCCGCAATTCTCACTTTCGCGTCTTGTTGATGCGAAGCAGCAATACCGTGCACATCACGGTAATTGCTGCCAATCCCCAAAAGCGCGGCATTTCATCATACAACCATGATCCGGTCGCAAACAGCGCGGCATAGACACCCATACTCGCCAAAGCCATGGACAACATGCCGCGAGGAACAGACCATACCACCTTGTTTTCTGAATCTGCAGGCGCCCATTTTCGCCACCCCGGTCCACCCGGCTTTACTTTGTCTACGAATCGCTTTAGCGTGGCATCCGATTCGGCTGGAGTCAGCAGCGTGCCAACCAACCAGACCAACGTGGTCAACAGCGTGCCCCAAAGGAGTTTCTCATAATCAGCCAAAACAACCGAACTCCATTGGTCATGCACAAAGGTGAAATATCCCGCCACCACCAATGAACCGAACATGGCAATCAGTTCCGTCCATGCGCTTATGCGCCACCAAAACCACCGCAAGATGAACAGTCCTCCTGTGCCTGCTCCAATCAACAAAAGCAAATTGAAGGCCTGACCTGCATCCGTCAACAGAAGACCCAATCCCCCCCCTAAAATCAGGGACACCACAGTCGCCAGCCGGCCCGCTCGAACTTGTTCTGGGCCAGTCGCATCCGGTCGAAAAAAGCGAACCCAGAAATCATTGACGAGGTAGCTCGCACCCAGATTGAGTTGGGTGGACATGGTGCTCATGAAAGCTGCTAACAGCGACGCAGCAACCAATCCCAGCAAACCAGGAGGCAACAGGGAAAGCATGGCAGGATAGGCCAAGTCGTGACCAATTTTATCCGCGGGTATATTGGGGAAAGCCTGCTGCAAATCAGCCAATGTTGGAAAGACCACCAAAGAAGCCAATGCAATCAAAATCCACGGCCAAGGACGCAAGGCATAGTGAGCAACATTGAATAGCAACGTCGCTCCGACGGCATGCGACTCGTCCTTGGCACTGAACATGCGCTGGGCGATATAACCACCACCACCGGGTTCAGCTCCCGGGTAATAACTCGCCCACCATTGAACAGCCAGCGGCACAAGCAAGACGGGCATCCACGCAGAGGGATCGCCCATGTCGGGAAGGATCGCGGTTTTAACCGAAACATCAGGGTGCTCCAACAAAGCGGCCAAGCCTCCGATGATTTCCAGATCAAGCAAATACCAGCAGGCCCAAACCGAACCGACCATGGCCAAAATAAACTGAACAAAGTCCGTAAGAATGACCGCCCGAAGTCCGCCCAAAGCACTGTACGAAAGTGTAATGACACCCGTAATCAACAAGGTCAACCAGCCCGGCCATCCCATGAGAATCCCTCCCAATTTGATGGCGGCTAAGGAGACTGTACCCATCACTAAGACATTGAAAACGAGACCCAAATAAAGCGCCCGAAACCCTCTCAAAACCGCTGCGGCTTTGCCT
>CALGEI010000077.1 GCA_937881575.1 uncultured Flavobacteriales bacterium
AGTCATCGATCTCAATGACAGCAGTTTGGTTTCGGTCTGGCCGTTGAACGAAATAGAGAATGGCTACTTCATGGACCTCAAAGGAGACAACCACGGCTTGCCTATGGGCGGAATTGAAACTACCGAAACGCTCCCTGAAGGTGAAGTGGAATGGTTCAATGGATCTTCACTGCCCAACCAATACCTATTTGCCAACACCAGCGATTACTACAACTACTCAATCACACTGGCTGATGGCCAATTTTGCGAAGATTCAATTTGGGTCGAGGTAGAACCCAACCCTTATCTGGATTTGAACAGCAATGGGATTTGTGATCACTTAGACGGATCAGGCTGCCTTGATCCTTCGGCCTGCAATTATGACCCACTACAATCGGACTCGATTTCCTGCATTTTTCCTGTTTATGGCAATGACTGCGACGCAGGAGCGTTCATTTGCGCGGAGGGCACCTCTTGGGACGCCATCTCTCAAACTTGTCTTCCGATGATCAATTCCGCCGACTCCACCATTTGTGGAGAAGGTACTTTTTACGACATGTACACTCACCTATGTCTCCCGGTCGCTCTCTGTCAGGAGGATCTGGATCACGACGGAATCATTGGAGTCAACGATCTTATGGCGCTGCTGTCGTCATTTGGCACACCTTGCGAAGAGTGACCCCTCCGCTGACAGTCCCCTAACATCTCCTGTTCCCGCCTGATTGAGAACGAGGCCTCACCATCCGCTGGGTTCAACAAGGATTCGACAGCGCCAGCCGCAACGAATAAGCCTTGCCCACGAAAAACCGCTCAAACCAAACCAGTGTCTCAAGCATCTCAGTCGAGACCAGCCCCCAACCCCAAATCAAAGCGCATCAGCAGCGCGAGGCCATCCAATTGCGGCCCAGTGGGGTCGAACTGAACCTGAAGCGCCGCGTGGAGTTTGCAGATGGCCACGAGCGACTCACGATCGTGCAGCGCAAAGGCCTCTGCGACCAACACCGTTTCCAGATGCCGGAGCTTCCCGCGTTCAAAAACGTAGACATTGGGGTGCACATACAGCCGGTAGCTGCTGCGGGCGATTTCGATTTTTTCCGGGAGGCTAGCGCGCACATGTGACCAGCCGGGATGCGTGGGATTGTTCCGCATGTTCCAATTGTTTTTGAGTTGAACTCCACATCTTCTGGCCACCGTGCCCAGGATTGGATCGGTTGGCAGAAAACGCGCCTTTGACAGCACGTTCCCTTCTGGATGCATGGCAAACATAAGAAGAAGTCCACATCTCACGGCGGCTTCAATGGAACACGACGAGACTTCGCAGCAACAGCGCGTTGAACGGCATCGACACAATCACCCCACCAGCCGTGTCGGCCAGTCGGTATCCGCCCAGGTGGACGGCTCGCCTAACAAATCGGCTCCGGCAGTGACGCAGTCGCGGTACAGGGATTGAACGGGAAGGCCCGTGGCGATGTGTTCGGGTTGGGCGACGTAGACGATGGCGTCGACCCATTCGCCACTTTGCTCGATCTGCACAGCCATGGTTTGGCGGGCATAATGGCGCGGAGCTCCTTCAAATTTGTCCAAAGACGCGAGGTGAGCCGAAGTCGTGCGGTACAACACGCCGCGCAAGGGGGAATCCGGAGAGTCCGCCGGCGCTACGTTGGCATAGGCAATTGGCTGGTTGTACGAACGCTTGTTGAAGACGCGTTTGTAGCCCGGCAACGCACCCACACAACGCTCATCAAACGCCACATCACGCCCCAACATCCGGCTGAAATCCTGGTTGGAGCCATAGGCGAAATACCACACCCGATCGCCCTTCAAAGCGCTGCCGGCATCGTGCCAACGTCCGCTGGTCACAATGGATTCACCGCGGCCTTCATTGAAATACACCCAGGCGTTTATCGTGGTTGCAGGAACACCCGATGCGCTTGCCTCTAGCACTACCGGCACGAGTTCTCTGTGGTACCAGCTGCGAGTGGGATCCTCCATGTTACAGCTCTCAAGCCGATCCAACTGCTCCAAAGTCTGCGCATCGACTTCGTAGACTTCGCCATGGATTGCACTGATGGCTTGGCTCTTTCCGACAAAAGGGATGCCCCAATTGCCCGAAGCGGAAACAGTGGCGCGTAAGACATACGACTCCACCGTTTGGGCGAGTCCGTGAGGAGTGGCTTGTGCGAGCAGGCCGTGGTTGGAATAAGACGACTGCAACGTACCGTAAACAAAAACAAACTGTTTCATGATGGTGGGGTTTTGAGTGTTAAACATGTCCCAAAATTCACCCCATAAAAGCCTGATTTCCGTTTTCCCTAATGTTAGGATGGGGTATCCCGATCCAAAACCACGACCAACTTCCGATCCAATGGAATCATGCGCTGACTATCGCTTCGTTTGGGCCACAGGTAGTAGGTTTCCGTCAAATATTCACCCACCACTTCGCGAAAATGTTTCCGGATTTCTGAAATCTTGGTGTTAAATGAAGTTTCCTCACACATCCGCTGTACAGTGGCAATCATGGCACCGAGATCGCCCGCTCTCGCAACCAACTGATACAATTCCAACAAGCGATCTTGATTGATCTGATGGCATTGAATCCCGCGTTCCGCCGCATTTTCTAAAAAGTAAACATACAGGGCCCAGTGTTGCGGTGGCAACGGCACGAGTTGCCCGAAATCCGTCAAAAACAACAAACCATCATGCTTCCTGACTTCCAGGCGACTGGGCTGTTTCTGGAGTCCCGTGCGGTCACTAAACAAAAACCGACTGCGCACTTTCTCCAACATGGCCAAGCCATCCAACAACACATTGGGATGCAATCGCTTTTCGTCCAGTGCGCGCTGGTAATCCGGTTGGCACAAGGGGCACACATCGACCGCTTTCAATTTGAGCCGAATCTCCCGTTTGTTCATGCACTTGTCCATCAAACATCCCTCAGGAATATCATGCGCGGCGGCGTCCCAATCGTTCATGAGCGGATACACCAATCGATGCAAGACGTTGGACGCCACCAGATGGGCTACCGGAAAAATAAAATCCGATGTACCCGGCATGAATCCCCCCCAGTCTGCCGTGTGGATGTAAACATTGGCGCCGGTTCCAATGGGTTCATGGAAGGAAAACCACCTGTTTGCGTTGGCCTTCTCTGTGAGCAAGTAAACAAAATGAGTGGTTGAATCATCGATGTCCAGCTGCACGCGCAAATCCCGAATCACAGCATAGATCAAATCCCAGCTAGCGTCCGTGGTAGCGTCGGTCACATGCGCCTGCCAAACAGCATCTACCGCTGCAGCATCCAGCGCTCCCTGTTCCACTTGAATGATCTGCTTATCGGCTTCGTTCAAGAGCGCGCAAACACTCTGCACGGAACTGGCCTTCACTCCTGACGTATGGCAAATGGTTACCCTCATGCCGCCAATTTAACCACACGCGGCCACATCCCGCATGGTAGAACAGGCCACTCGCGTTTGAAGGAACACCCGACGATGCAGGTGGGTGGGTTGATGATTAGCGCACCTTGAGCTGCTGCACCACAATACATCTGATCAGAGTTTCAAAATCAGTTGTGAACTTGTCATTCGCAACCTTGACCACTTGCATCAGCAACGGCTTCATCAGGCAAAGAGACCTCCTATTGGACTAACTTGGTCAAACACCGTCCGCTCAAAGCATAAATCATTTAACCTCATTGGGACCAATGAAGAATCATCGTACGATCACAAACAGCCCGATTAACCGATACCCCACATGAACCAACCCACCGTCCTCCAAATCAAAAACATCCTCGAAACAGGGCATTCGTTGACCTTCACATCTGAGTCCTCAGGTCAAGGCGGAGAGAAGGTGATCATTCAGCTCAATGAAAAGCCCATTGGCGAGGTGTATACCTGGGACAGTGACGAAAGAATGCATCGAAACATTGTCCATGGAAACGACGTCGAAGCCAGATTGGCCGCGGAGATCAAAGAGTGGATGTATGAAGCATTTTTTCCTTATGTCGTGAGACGGGACATCATTTGTGATTCCTACAGGTGTGAGTTCGAAATCGACGAAGGAGTTTTAACCTTAGGCATTTCGGGAGAATGGTCCTTTGATGGCGCTCAAGGATCCGAGGGGGGAATGATGGTGCTTGAGGGTGAGGGTTGAAAGACCAGTTACAACACCACCACCTGGGTTCTGGACAAATTCAATAAAGTCCGCGTTTTTCGACATTATTGCTTGCGCGTTCGTAAAATAGCCAATCAAAAACAGCGCACCCAGCCCCCAACCCCCTCACCCACCCCCATACAACCCCAACTCAAAATCCAGTTCGGCGATCAGCATGGGGATGTCGGGAAGCCAATTCGTTCGCCGCATGGGCTGGCCCGTTTGGAGGCTCTCAACGGCATGGTCTTGCTTCGCTGAGCGGACATCACCTTTGCACTCCTCCAACACCTCTTCAACCGTCGGCACAAACGCATAGAGCACCTTGGCCCAATGATTCAAGCACTGCATTTGAGCCGCACGGACATCCTCGGACGGGGCGA
>CALGEI010000078.1 GCA_937881575.1 uncultured Flavobacteriales bacterium
ACGGCTCATCCTCATTGCCATAAATTGAACTTAAAAAGTCCGTAGCATTGGCCATTTGAATGTAAAACCGATACGTGGTCAGACCGGGAACGATGTCTGTCGCGTGGTTCTCAACGACTAAAGAATACTGAGCTGACGAGCTCATAACCATGCTCATAAGCATGGCTGCAAGGGTAAAGATTCGCATGAAGATGACAATTTGGTAGTCGTCCAAATATACACTTTTCTCGACAAATTGGACCTAACAGCATTTACAACTGTCGGGAAACGTTTTACATCCTAGATTTGACTTGTAAAATAACACCCCATGTCCCACCCCATTTCTCAACTTAACCCCAAGGCTCTTTGGAGTCATTTTACCCAACTTAACGCCGTTCCAAGACCGAGTAAAAAAGAAGAACGTGTCCAAGCGTGGGTGATGGGATTGGGAAAAGAATGGGGATTGGAGACCTCCATGGACGAAGTAGGCAACGTGCTCATCCGAAAACCAGCGACAAGCGGCATGGAGAATCGTGTTGGCGTTGTGCTTCAAAGCCATTTGGATATGGTCTGTCAAAAAAACAACGAAACCATCTTTGATTTTGACACTGAAGGCATTCGCATGTACATCGATGGCGATTGGGTCCGTGCTGACGGCACAACTTTGGGTGCTGACAATGGAATCGGCGTAGCGGCTATACTTGGTGTTTTGGCATCTACTGACATTCCTCACCCCTCCCTCGAAGCACTCTTTACGATAGACGAGGAGACCGGGATGACTGGAGCACTTGGCTTAAAAGGAGGTTTTTTGACCGGAAACATTCTCCTAAACCTAGACACCGAGGATGACGATGAGTTATCCATTGGCTGCGCTGGAGGTGTAGACGTGACATCTTCAGGTTCTTATGAGTTAGAACCCACCGCTCCCGATGTTCTGCATGTTCAATTGACCATCAAGGGAGGATCTGGAGGCCATTCAGGAATGGACATTACCAAAGGCATCGCCAACGTGAACAAGGTGATGAACCGAATTTTATTGGTGGCCATTGAATCCGTTGATTTTCGAATTGCAAGTATTCATGGCGGTGGACTGCGCAATGCCATTCCCAGAGAATCCACCTGCCGCTTTGTGATTGACCCCAGTGATCTGGCAGGATTCAATGAAGCGGTAAGTAATGAAATGTTGCGCGTGCAGGCAGAGCACCGCACCACAGATCCCGATTTGAATTGGGAACTCACTCAAGGTGCAGACCCAATTGAAAAAGTCATTTCGGAAGAAGAACAAGAATTGTTACTCCTCGCGATACAGGCTTGTCCTGTTGGAATCCATCGCATGAGCCCTGAAATCGAAGGATTGGTTCAAACTTCCAACAATTTAGCACAGGTTTCGGTCACAAATGGCCTCGTGAGTCTTCGTTGCTTGTGCCGAAGCTCTGTCGATTCCGAAAAAGACGATCATGCCCGAAGCATAGCCGCCGCATTCGCCCTCGCCGGCCTAGAAACTGCGTATGACGGATCGTATCCAGGCTGGACGCCCAACCCTGGAAGTGAAGTGGTTTCACTTTTCAAAGGGTTGTATGAAGAGCAATTTGGAGAATCTCCCCGTGTATTGGCTTGCCATGCCGGCTTGGAATGCGGCATTTTGGGAACCAACTATCCGGACATGGACATGGTCAGTTTTGGGCCCAACATTCGCGGGGCACACAGCCCGGATGAATGTGTTCAAATTAGTTCCGTTCAGAAATTCTGGGGATTCTTCCTGGAAGGCTTATCCCGTATTCCTATTAAAGCATGAGCACAAAAACCAACCGTCCATTGATTTTGGTGACCAACGACGACGGCATCGAAGCCGGCGGCATTCGTTTTCTCGTCGAAACGCTAATGCCCCTCGGCGATATTGTCGTTGTAGCGCCTGACCGCCCGATGAGCGGGATGGGCCATGCTGTCACCATCAACAAAACACTTCAAATGGAAAAGCGGCATTTTTCGGTAGAGGGAGTGCTCGAGGCGTGGCAGACAACTGGGACACCGGTTGACTGTGTTAAGTTGGCCATCTACGAAATCCTAGGAAAGAAGCCTGACCTGCTCGTGAGCGGCATCAATCACGGCAGCAATGCTTCCATCAACGTCATTTATAGCGGCACCATGTCAGCGGCCGTTGAAGGTGCGGTCGAAGGCATTCCATCCATCGGATTCAGCTTATTGAATCATGACCCAGAAGCCGATTTTTCTGCCTGCGGACCCACAGTGAAAAAACTGGCTCAAGAAGTCCTTGAGCGGGGATTGCCTGAAGGCTCCTGCTTGAACGTGAATTTCCCCGATTTGCCGCTGGATGAGATTCAGGGCATGCGCATTTGCCGGCAATCGGCAGGCCACTGGGAGGACGCCTTCGACAAGCGGATTTCGCCCGGTGGAACAACCTATTTCTGGATGACAGGAGAATTCAAAAATCCCGATCAAGGACAGGACACGGATGAATGGGCTTTGCGCAATGGATATGTCAGCATCGTTCCCACTCAATTTGATTTGACCGCACATCATGCGATTGCCACATTGAACCAATGGAAACTGTCCTAAATGAAAGTAAAAACCTTTGACCGCACCGGCTGGGGCATTGTTCTTGGGTTACTCGGCACCCTGATTGGATTTTTGATTTTAGCAAGTTGGTGGAGCGCTGCCAACGGCACGAGCATATCGTATTTTTACGAAACTGTTTTCATCAACAGTCAATTGTACAAAGATTCCATTCTCACCGTGAGCGTCTTGTTCAACGCAGGTCTTTTTTGGCTTGCTTTGCGATCCGGCCATGAACGTCTCGCAAGGGGCTTGATGCTCATTATACTCCTCTCTGTTCCGGCCATCATTTGGATCCAATCTCAATCCTTTCTGAGTGCATGAATTCTGAGCAAAGCAAACGCCCTCGTAGATTATTTTTATTGGCTGGCGAAGCCTCAGGCGATTTGTACGGAGGTCAACTGGCCAAGGCACTGCTCGAGCAGGATCCGCACTTGGAGATCCGAGGCTGGGGCGGCGAGCTGATGGAAGCTGCAGGCGTCAAGATTTCAACGCACTACAAAGAGCTGGCCTTCATGGGCTTTTGGGAAGTATTGAAAAACATAGGAACCATCCGCCGCAATTTGCAACGCTGCACCGCTGAGATCCTGGACTTTCAGCCGGATGCGTTTGTCGGCATTGATTTTCCCGGCTTCAATCTCCGCGTTGCTGCCAACATTCGGAAATCGAACATTTTCACCCACCATTACATCTCGCCTTCCATTTGGGCCTGGAATGCGCGGAGAATCCATCGCATCAAACGCTCCGTGCAGCGCATGCACGTTGCCATGCCCTTTGAACTCGCAGCGTATGAATCCGTTCAGATGGATGTTCGATTCGTTGGACACCCCTTGATCGCCTCACTAGAGACAGTGCCCAAGGAGTCATTTCCGAGGGATTCAGACCTTCCCCTGCTAGCGTTACTTCCAGGCTCTCGTAGCCAGGAGTTGAAACATTTGCTTCCCGTGTTCATCGAAACCGCCCAGTCATTGCCGCAATTCCAAGCGATCATAGCCGGTGCGCCAGGTCAGGAGCTTGCGGCCTATGCTCTTGCCACTGAAGCCGGAATTCCTGTTGTCTTCGACCAAACTCGAATCTTAATTCGCTCCGCAGCAGTCGGCTTAGTGACTTCAGGTACAGCTACACTTGAAGCGAGTTTATTGGGACTTCCTCAAATCATTTGCTACCGCACGAGTTTTCTAACGCATCGAATTGCCAGGATGTTAGCGAAAGTGGAGTGGATCGGATTGCCCAACATTCTATTGAATCATTCAGTGATTCCGGAACGGATACAAGCTGAATGCAACGCCCCGAGACTGCATCAAGACATCAAATCACTCCACAACGGTCACGATTTGACAGCGGGAGGCCGAAAGCAACAAGAGCTAGCAGCATCGTTAAAATCGCTTCTAGGATCAGAATCTGCAGCAACCAATACAGCTGAATCCATCCTGGAATGTCTTTAAAACATTTGTTTTTTTTCCTTTTGATGAGTGGATCCTGTCCATGGCGAACGATTCACAGTCAAGAATTTGTCCGGATCGGTTTGAGTGACTTCTCGGATATTTCATCTGTAGACATTCGAATTGTTTCAGGTGGATTCCGATGGCTCGACGCGAACGGAACCGTGCTCGACACCTTGAAAAAATCGGTGCGCCTGGAATGGCACAACGATCTGTGGATGGTTCCAACACTGCCTTCTGAACGTCATTTTATTCTGCAGCCAATCGTTCCTGGAAGTATACTCAGTCTGCAATCACAGCAAACTGGCTACCGGCAAGTGCAAGGCATTCTTCACTTCTTCGCTGATGCAAAAACCCGCTGTGTTTTGGAAGTATCACTTGAATCCTATTTGCCTGGCGTTTTGGTCGCTGAAGCAGGAAAAGGGCACGCCCCAAGCTTTTACGAGGCGCAATCCATCGTCAGCAGAACCTATACCATCCAAGGGATGGGGCGCCATCAACTGGAAGGGTTCGACCTCTGCAGTGAGGTACACTGTCAAGTGTTCAAAGGCATCAGCACAGTCAATGATACGATTCTATCTGCGGTCATGTCAACGCGCGATCTCATTCTAGTCGATGAAGACAACCAACCCATTGTAGCCGCATTTCATTCCAATTGTGGAGGCCACACCCAGGGAGCCGAAGCCGTTTGGCAGCACGCACTCCCCTATTTGACGGGGGTTCAAGATTCTTTTTGCTTGACCTACCCTCATAGCCACTGGGAGCAGTTGATTGCGGCCGATTCATGGCGAAATTGGCTGCGTTCTGAAAGTGGCGATTCCACGCCTCCGAGACAATGGTTGCCCACCAAAAGAGAGTCTTTTTTGATGAAACGAGAGGATGCCATTCGAACCGCGAAAGCACGGGAATTTTTTGGTTTCCGATCGGGATTTTTCATCGCGCTCGATGAAGGCGATTCAACTCGCATTATCGGACGAGGTTTTGGGCACGGAGTCGGACTTTGTCAAGAAGGCGCCATGGGACGCGCAATCGCTCAGCATGATGCTTGGGACATTCTATCCCACTATTACCACAGTGTCAGTCTGACACCGTGGCAAAACGCTGAGATTCATTGACCTCACTCACTGATTTTAAAAAAAAGTCAAAGCCCTTGAATTGAAAACTTCTTCGGGTATTCGACCTTGTAAGAAAATGCCAAGGTCTTCTGCGCATTCGGCGCCAATGTAATTTCCCACGTAATCCAACCTGTCGTTGGGTCGAGGGCACCGCCATCTAAATCCTCGACGAGGACTTCAATTTCAGAGCTTCGCGAAAGTGGAATGCGATCCATAACTCGAATCTTCACTGCCCTTTTGTGCTGGTTGACCAAGTCCAACTGAAAAGCTTGAACGGTGCGTTTGGTTCCACCTAGCGCGGAACTTGAACAAAGCTCCAAAAGTCGCTTTCGACTGGAGCGCACGCGGCCATCTTGACCCAATGGAATTTCTAGGGTATCCCCCGGTGCGGGCAAAGTCATTTCGAAAACTCCTCGGTACGCTCCTCCAGCCACTACCTGCACGGACCCCGCCATCAGCTGCGCTTTGTTCCAATCGGCACTCGCGGCCAATTGAAAGGATTCATCCGAATATTCTGGCAGCACCAGATAAGTCAAATCACTTTCCAGATCCAACGTCTCCAATGGAATTCGCTCCGGCGTTCCATCTCCCGAAATCCGCACGGGCAACAAAGGTTCAAATGCCAAGCGTTGAATCGTTGCACCCTCCGGAATGATAACGGATAGGAAATCGGCATCGTCAAGCTCGAAGCTATCCGTATCATCTTCCCGTTGCAACGATTTGCTCGAGGCCCAATCATAACCACTCTGTGAAGCTGGAGCTCGAACCAACGACAATTCCATTGGAAGGAGTCTCGGCGGCGAGAGTGACTCCATCGGGTTGCCAGCTAAAAACCGAATGGGGAAACCGCTCCATTCCACCCCCGTATTTTGAACCACGTGAGCGAAACGCTTCAATTTCACTGCTCCATCATCCGCTACTTCCGCATCGTAAGCAGCTCGCCAGAAGGCCTCGTGAGCGATGTATGCAATTTCAACCTTATCCTTCGCATTTTCAGGTCCTACTATGCGCAAGGTGATTTGTCCATCCTCTGCATTCTGTACTTTCAAAACATCTCGTTTTTGCTCGGAGATGGTCTGCAATGATTCCTCGAGCTCACTTAATTCCAACCTCAATTCCAGCATCAAGTATTGCAGCTCTTTCACTCGATTGCGCCAAAAATTGGCGAGCTCCACTAAATCCTCCACCAGAAGAGATTCGGTCCCTCCAACTTTTCGGTTCGCTTGAATCATGGCGAGTTCTTCGGAATACACATCCAAAAGAGCCTTTCGCATGGCCACCGTCTGATGCGTTGATTTGGATGCTAGGTCCAATTCGTCCAACTGCTTGGCGGTAGAAGCTTGAATGGTCGGGTTTTTGGCCATTTGAAATGAGTGGCCCGAAAGCCCCCACTGAGGTGGCAAAATCGCTTGGATACTTCCTACATCAATGTTTCGGGCCAGCCCACCAATGCTCACTACAGCGCGCCCCATTTCATCCAAACCGACCTCCGAAGAACGTTGAATTAAAGCCCCTGCTTCATAGACTGCCGCTGATTCTATTTCCCATTGGCTATACTGGACAAGCTCAGCCATGCCTTGAGAAGCTGCGTTCCCGATGAGGCCAAACGCTAAAACAATTAAAGCCCCGAATTTGCTAAAGAAGTGGTTCATATGAATGGTATTACAAACTCATTAAGGAAGGCAAATTACGGTATCCTGCCAAACACCGTATCCTGCCCAAAGACCGAGTCCTCCTTCAATGTTAGAAACCATGTTCGCCGGCAATGCAAACGGACTTCCTTGACTCAAAATGAGATTCTCATAACTGGCGATGGCATCGAACACTTCCAAGTCAATCGCGCACATCCGAACGATCACCGTATCCGCAAGTTTAAAATAGCCTGATTCAGGACTTGAGAAATCATCGTCCCAAGCGACACTGCCTGCCGCACTGCCTCGGAATGTCCCAAATTCAAAAGACAAGCCATTGAAGAAGGAATCGTCAACTACACTGCCCAAGGGAGCCACAAAGTCGGCGTCTTTGATCGCACCGGCTAAAGGGTCCCATTCAGGCCGAATGTTGATTCGTTTCGCAAACCAACGGTAGGCGTTACCCGGGGCAGCCGGATCTGTAAATGAGGCATAAAGCAGGCCCAAAGTATCATTGGTGCCTGGAGCTGCCCAGCGAACGCTGTCAAGCGGAATGGCCGGCAAGATGTCCGTCACGGCATGTAACTCTTCTTCTTCAACCAAAACGTCCAATTCATAAGAATTGCCAGACTGTCCCCATGACGCAGGATCAAATGATGTATAAACACACAGGTTCAACGCCGCTAAAACGGGAGCTGGAAAACCTAGGATTTCTGACGCTTGCTCTAGCGCTTCGGGCGTCAAATCACCTGTACACAGCTCATCCAGTGAAATGGTCTGACCTTGAGAAGTTACTTGGACGATCGCTCCAGACAAGAATGATTGTCCAATGGAACTCGCATCGACCGGGTCGAAATAGCCCTGAGCCCGTCCAACAAAAACAAGGGGTGGCGCATCCGTTTCAATTTTTCCTTCCACGACAAAAACGGATTCCGTCTCGGGCAACTCCACCTCAATTTCTTGTTCACATCCCATCAACCAGCTCGAAACGAAGAGAATCGTTACCGTTTGAAAAGTGGACCTCTTGGGCCCGTTTGAAAAGCATTGCATCAGCATGAGGCAAAAATACATCCGATGTTAGCCGGACTTCGTTGAAAATTTGAAGATAATTCGCCAAATGAATGCAAAAGAACCGCGTGAATTAGACTTAGGAGGAAGTAGATTTGCCTTCTAGATTCACTCATGCTCAACCGACGACATTTACGCATCAAAATTCTGCACATCTTGTACGGGTTTTATCAGGATACTGACGCTGACGTTGTTCAGACACGCAAGGCATTGAATCACTCCATTGGGAAAATGCAAGAGCTCTACATCCTCTTGTTGATCATGATTGGATCGATGCAAGGATTTGCAATTGACCGGATTGAAGCCGGACGCAAGAAGCAACTTCCCGCTCCTGAGGATTTGAATCCAAACACCAAGTTTGTAACAAACAAGCCACTGCGTGCGCTAGCGAACAGCAAGGCACTGGCTAAGACGGCCAACGAACTTGGCGTAGGATGGGGTGACGATCAGGAAATGCTGCGAAAAATGTTCCGCAGTCTTTTAGAACAAGAGGAGTACATGGAATACATGGCCTCTGAAGAACGGGGTTTCAAACACGACCGTGAATATTTGATTCGGATGTTCCGGAAGCACATGATCACCAGCGAAGTATTTCAAGAGCGCTTGGAAGAACAAAGCATTTTCTGGAATGACGATTTGGACTTGGCTGCGTCCATGGCCATCAAGACCATCAAAACCATTCGTGAAACGGATGAGGACATCGCATTGCTCCCTCTTTGGAGAGAAGATGATGATGACAAGGAGTTTTTTGAAACGCTTTTTGCTGAATCCTTGGCTCAAGCCGATGCCAATGAATTGCTCGTGACAGAAGCCGCGAAGAACTGGGAATTGGAGCGCATCGCCCTCATGGATCGCATTCTCATGAAAATGGCACTGGCCGAAGCCAAGAGCTTTTCATCCATACCTCTCAAGGTGACACTGAATGAGTACATCGAACTTTCAAAGTACTACAGCACCCCGAAGAGCCATGGCTTTATCAATGGGGTTCTGGACCAGCTCTTCACACAACTAAAAAAAGACGGAACCATTGTCAAGATAGGCCGTGGTTTGATTGAATGATGCGAAGTTTTAGCATCATGGCCCTGGTCGTTTCCTCAGCAATTGCTTGCGGAGACGCTGGTCGTAATCAGATTTCGACTGATATGATTCACGTGCCTGCCACAGCAAGCACGCAACAAAGTAAACAGCAGTCCTTTCCTCACATTCAATTCACCGATACGATGATTGACCTCGGAAACCTGGTGGAGGGACAAAGCGCTCGTGCAGTTTATGCCTTCAAAAACACCGGAAATGCACCACTGGTCATTGCCGACGTTTCCACATCTTGCGGCTGTACCGTGGCGAGAGATTGGCCAAGAGATCCTATTGAGCGCGGCGACGAACGTTTTATAGAAGTTACGTTTGACAGCCGAAAGCGCGTCGGGAATAACGAAAAAAGTGTTTTTGTGGTAACCAATGCCACTCCATCAACCACTGAATTGACATTGAAAGCTTGGGTCATCGGACCTGAGTCTGATCCAGCGTCGATTCCATCCACTGAAAACAAAGAATCCAATCCATGACTTTATCCTCCATTCTCCTTCAAGCCCAAGCAGAGGGCGGCATGAGCTTCTTCCTCCTTATTGGCGGAATGTTTTTGATCATGTACTTTTTCATGATTCGTCCTCAAGTCAAAAAGCAAAAGGACTCGAAAAAATTTAGAGAAGGGTTGGCCAAAGGCGACAAAGTCGTTACCATTGGTGGCATCCATGGCAAAGTGGTCGACATGAACGATCGCACGGTCTTACTTCAAATTGACGGGGCTAAAATTCGCGTCGAAAAATCTGCATTGAATCCGGCAGGCGAAGCTTCAGAGGAAGACATCAAAACCAACAGCTAATACGATGGGGTCTGCCAACCAAAAGTCATCAATGTCTCTGCTTCTGGCCCTGGTTCCAGTTGTTCTCTTAATCGGATTGCTCGCTGCAGACGTTGTCGCTTTTGGTGAAGACAGTTCATACGGAGCCAATCAGATTGCCATGCTATTGGCGGCCTTTGTGGCCGGGGGCATTGGCATGGCCAAAGGAGTTCAATGGTCGGACATTCGGGAGGCCATTGGAAACTCCATTGCACAGACTTCCGAAGCGATGCTCATTCTTTTGATGATTGGCGCATTGAGTGGCACATGGCTTGTGGCCGGCATCATCCCCGCTTTCATCCATTATGGCCTGCAAATCTTAAGTCCTGAAATATTTTTGTTTGCTGCATGTGTCATTTGTGCCGTCCTCTCTCTGGCTACGGGCAGCTCCTGGGGTACAGTGGGCACGGTAGGGGTCGCTTTGATTGGGATCGGAACCGCTCTAGGACTGCATCCGGGCTGGGTGGCCGGTGCCATCATTTCAGGAGCCTATTTCGGCGACAAAATGTCGCCTTTGAGTGACACCACAAACATTGCTCCCGCCGTTGCGGGCACCGATTTGTTCACTCACATTCGGTACATGATGATTACCACGATCCCGAGCCTTTGCATCGCCTTGATCGTCTTCCTTTTTGCTGGATATGGCGGAGGTGCGAGTGTCGAATCATTGGGGCTGGATTTCACCGATGGATTCGGTCAAGCCGTCGAAAATAGCTTCAACATCCATGGGGGACTATTCCTGACACCGCTTGCTGTGATCGCCTTGATCATCAAAAAAGTACCTGCGGCTCCTGCGCTGTTCATCGGCTGCTTGCTCGGCGCCATAACGGCCATCATTTTTCAACCGGAGACCATTCGAAGCGTGGCTGGTATGACTGCGGAGGAAGGCAGCTACGCCTTCGCTGCATTCAGAGCCTCCATTCAATCCATGGCCTTGGACACGGCCATTGTTACGGGGAACACCATGGCAGATGAGTTGTTGACTTCCGGTGGAATGAAGGGCATGCTCAATACGGTTTGGTTGATTCTCTGTGCCATGACATTTGGAGCCGTGATGCAAGCGACCGGCATGCTTGCGAGAATTACGCAAACACTCTTGAACGGCGTTCAATCCACCTTTGGATTGGTTGCGCGAACAACGGGTACGTGCCTCGCATTCAACGTTTTGACATCTGATCAATACCTGGCGATTGTAATTCCAGGAAACATGCTCAAAGACGCTTATGAAGAACAAGGATTGGCTCCTGAAAACTTGAGCCGGACCCTAGAAGACACCGGCACGGTGACCAGTGTTCTGATTCCCTGGAACACTTGCGGTGTGGCGCAAAGTGGGATCCTAGGAATTTCTACTTGGACCTACCTGCCCTATTGCATTTTCAATTTGGTCAGTCCTCTGATGACTTTGACCATTGCCGCCATTGGGTACCGCATTCGAAAATTAGACGCATCTCCTGATGCTTGACGCCACCGCGCTGATCGCTTTTTGTGACGCGCCCTTCTGAGTATGAAGACTACCTCTCTCCCACCTGAATCATCGCATCAAGATGAAAGCAATGATCAAATTGTCATCCGGGGAGCCCGAGAACACAATCTAAAAAACATTGACCTCAGTATTCCGCGAAATCAGTTGGTCGTCCTGACCGGAGTCAGCGGTAGTGGGAAATCAAGTCTCGCTTTCGACACCATTTATGCAGAAGGCCAACGCCGCTATTTGGAGACGTTTTCGGCCTATGTCCGTCAGTTTATGGGCGGACTGGAGCGGCCCGATGTCGATCAAATCACAGGATTGAGCCCGGTCATCAGCATCGAACAAAAGACCATTAGTAAAAATCCTCGTTCGACGGTAGGCACCATCACAGAACTCCACGACTTTTTGCGATTGGCCTTTGCTCGGGCAGCCGATGCCTTCAGCTTGCATACCAATGAACCCATGGTGCGATTTTCCGATGAGGAAATGGTCTCCAAGTTGTTGGAAGCATTTCACGGACAAAAAATCCTGATCCTCGCCCCTCTGGTAAAAGGACGAAAAGGACATTACCGGGAACTTTTCGAACAAGTCATGAAGCAGGGCTATGTCCGTGCGCGCATCGACGGGGAACTCGTCGAACTTGAATCGGGGCATCGAGTGGATCGCTACAAAGTCCATGACATCGAATTGGTGGTTGACCGTCTTGCCGTCACCTTGGGAGACGAAACACGGATTCTTCGGTCCGTGCGGACTGCCTTGACCATGGGCAAGGGATCCATGAGCGTGTTGCCTCATAATGGCGGTGAATTGCGTCATTTCAGTCGCAATTTGATGTGTCCCACCACCGGCTTGGCTTATCCTGATCCAGAACCGAACTTATTTTCGTTCAACTC
Organism: uncultured Flavobacteriales bacterium; assembly: GCA_937881575.1. Lineage (GTDB taxonomy): Bacteria > Bacteroidota > Bacteroidia > Flavobacteriales_D > Sanyastnellaceae > UA16. Next base: position 12,068 of record CALGEI010000078.1, read on the forward strand.
TCCTTACGGTGCATGTTCCCATTGCAATGGGCTCGGACAAATCGCTGAAGCTGATGCTGCTCTCATCATCCCCGACCATTCCAAAAGCATCCATGCGGGCGGTATCCCGCCGCTCGGCGATCTCAAAAGCTCACGCGCACTCAATATCATTGAGGCCATGCTCAAGGTTGAAGGATTGACCCTGAGAACCAAGATTCAAGACTTCGATGAGGCCATCATTGGCCAACTATTGTATGGATCCGATACCCTCGTAACGCTCGAAGGAAGGGCCGGTTTGAAACCAACCAACGTGCGGTGGGACGGTGTGATCGCCACCATTGAAAAAGCGGCCGAACAAGGAAACTCTGTGCCGCTCAAACGATGGGCTCAGCGCTTTATGAAAAAACGGACGTGTCCACAATGCAATGGCTCCCGACTAAGCGACATCAGTTTGCAGTTCAAACTTGCCGGAAAGAACATTGCCGAGTTGGGGCATATGGACCTGATGACGCTATCCATGTGGTTCGAGGGGTTGGATGCACAACTCTCTGAACGGCAGGAGTTCATTTTAAGGGAGCCCCTCAAGGAAATTAAAAGCCGACTGGGGTTTCTCGTCAATGTTGGCTTGGAATACCTCGCATTGGATCGTTCAGCTCGCACGTTATCCGGAGGTGAAGCACAACGCATTCGACTCGCGACACAAATTGGAAGCAAATTGACGGAGGTGCTCTACATTTTAGATGAACCCAGCATTGGTTTGCACCAGCGAGACAACACCCGATTGATTCAGAGTTTACAAGCGCTAAGGGATGCTGGAAACTCGGTTTTGGTTGTAGAGCACGATGAGGAGATGATGCTAGCAGCAGACCACCTTATTGACATTGGTCCCGGAGCAGGGATTCATGGAGGACAAATCGTTGCTCAGGGAAATCCACAATCTCACCTAGAAGGCGATAGCTCAACCGCTGCCTACTTAACAAAACGCCTCCGCATTGCCATTCCTAAGAAAAGACGGAAAGGCAATCGGAAATCCCTAATCCTGACAGGCGCTTCGGGACACAACCTCAAATCGGTCAAACTCAAAATTCCTCTTGGCACTTTGACCTGCGTGAGTGGTGTGAGCGGCAGCGGGAAAAGCAGTCTGATCAACCAGACCTTGTATCCCATTCTGCACAATCACTGTTATGAGGAAACCAAAGTGCCATTGCCCTTTGGAAAAATCAGCGGTTTGGACCACATGGACAAGGTGATTGCCATCAACCAAAGTCCCATTGGAAGAACACCCCGGTCCAATCCCGCGACCTACACAGGCATGTTCAACGAAATCCGGACCTTGTTCACGCGACTTCCGGAGGCGGCAATTCGCGGATACAAACCCGGTCGATTCAGCTTCAATGTAGCAGGAGGACGATGCGAAGACTGCAAGGGAGCTGGGTTGCGCACCATAGAAATGAACTTCTTACCGGATGTCCATGTCGTTTGTGAAACTTGCAAGGGCAAGCGTTACAATCGGGAAACACTTGAAGTCCGTTATCGCGGCAAGTCCATTGCCGATGTCTTGGACATGACCGTGCATGATGCTGTTGAATTTTTCGATGCCATCCCCAAATTAAAGCGCTTGACCAAAACGTTACAAGATGTGGGGTTGGGCTATATCACCCTGGGGCAACAGTCCACCACGCTTTCTGGAGGAGAGGCACAACGGGTCAAACTGGCAAGTGAATTGGCGCGTGTCAGCACAGGAAACACCATTTACCTGTTAGACGAGCCCACCACCGGCCTGCACTTCCAAGACATCCAAATGCTCATTGATGTCCTTCAGCGCTTGGTCGACCAAGGCAACACCGTCTTGGTCATTGAACACAACATTGATGTGCTCAAAGTCGCCGATCACCTCATCGATGTCGGGCCCAATGGCGGAGGTGGCGGAGGTGAAATCGTTGCAGCAGGAACTCCTGAAAAGGTCGCTGTTTGCAAAGACAGCGCAACTGCACCATTTTTACGCGCTGCACTTGCTGCAGGGCAATAATATCTATCGCATGAAAAAAGGATACAAACAACGAGATTGGAACGAGTCAAAGACCAACGACAGCTGGTCCATTTTTAAGATCATGGGCGAGTTTGTGCAAGGATTCGAAACCCTGCAGCGCATTGGACCGTGCATTAGCATTTACGGATCTGCACGCATGGCAGAGGATTCCGTTGTGTACAACCAATCACGAGAAGTCGCGAGACAATTGAGCGAACGCGGTTATGGTGTGATCACCGGCGGAGGTCCGGGTGTCATGGAAGCAGGCAACCGGGGAGCGCATGATGCGGGCGGCACCTCTGTTGGACTGAACATCGAATTGCCTTTTGAGCAGCACAACAACCCGTACATCGACCCCGATAAGAGCATAGACTTTGATTACTTCTTCGTCCGCAAGGTCATGTTCGTCAAGTATTCACAAGGGTTCGTCGTCATGCCAGGTGGCTTCGGTACGCTGGATGAATTGTTTGAAGCCTTGACCTTGGTGCAAACATCCAAAGTGGAACCCGTCCCCATCATCTTGTTCGACTCCAGTTTTTGGTCGGGCCTCGTCGATTGGATGAAAAACACCTTGTTCGAGCGCTATCAGACCATCGGTGCCACAGACCCTGATTTATTCCATGTCGTTGACACGGCTGAAGAGGTTGTTCAAGTCATCGATACCTATTATTCGAAATCGCTTTTGCGTCCGAATTTCTAATCCAACACATTCATGCATTCGTCTAAAGGAGCCATCGTGGCCGCAGTGCTCTCTGCGTTTTGCTTTCTATCGACCCAAGCACAATTCCCTTATGAAGCCTCGGTATTCACGGAATCTTACGTTGAATTGCAAAACCCAACCCTCTTGGACATCGAGTTAGGGTGGGATGATCCTGAGCTCATCTTTCCACTGCCCTTCATTTTTCCGATCGGTGATGTTTCAGCATTTGAACTCAGCCTTGGCAACTATGGTGAAATGATCTATGCCATGGATGAAATCGGCTCGATCAACATCCTTTGGCCTCTGAGCGTGGATGTCATCGATGTCTCGAATGACCCCAATGCAGCCTCAGGTGATGTCAGCACAATTGGACACCAAACTGAAGGGAATGCACCGAATCGCATTTTTAAAATAGAATGGAACAATTGCGGGTTGTACGAGGAAATTGATGGCAACGGCACCTCGAACATCCGACTCAATTGGCAGGTCTGGTTGCATGAAGGTTCGGGCATCATTGAATACCGCTTTGGTCCAACCACATTCGCCGTTGAAGACATCTTCTTATTGGAAGGTGAGCCATTCACTTCCGGCATGATTTTCAATTGGGATTACGACGGGTATACTGGCAATATCTATGCCGCCTCAGGAGATGCTGCAGCACCTTCTTGGTCCTTGGAAACCGACTTTGAAAGCTGGTATTATGGCGGTCCATTTTTGGACAATGTCCCGCAAGAAGGACAAGGCTATCGGTTCAATGGTGGCTCAACATCCATTTCAGATCCCGTGAGTTTGGAAGCATCTTTCCAACTTTACCCAAATCCGACGTCTGGGACTTTTTGGGTCTCCAATCTGTCGAGTCACTTTCAGAATTACACCTGCGTTTCAGCTTCTGGTCAGGTCGTCGAACAATGGACCCTCGCCCCGAGAGCAATCCTCATGCTCGACGAAGCCAATTTAGCAGCGGGAATCTACGTTGTACACGATGAGCAAGGCATGCGCCAAAAACTCATGATTCGCTAAGGCACTCCTGCAGATTATTGGATCATGACTGGAACGCTTCTGCGCTGCCCGTCCTTCATCCACTCCACCAAGTAAATACCGGGTGACCAAGACGATACGTCCCAGGTCATTCGGTATTTTCCGTTCATATCGCCTGACCGCATCAAACGCCCAGAGGCGTCCATCACGTTCCAAGCCACGCCTTCAGGATTGATGTGGTCCAATCGCAAGGTCAACGATTCATTGGCTGGATTGGGATATACCGTGAATCCTGCTTCCGCAAAACTTTCCTGCACATTCATTTGGGGTTCGAAGCCGATGGTAAAGACCCCGTGCTCGGGCAAACCCACCAGGGCCGACCAATATTCCCCATTGTTTTGGAGCGGATAAAAATCAGGAGCGCTGCCCACTTCAAAATTTTCCGCGTCGTCCACAATGACACCAATTGCAGCCGAGCTAAACAACTCACAAACACCGGCATCAGCAAACTGAAGATTGACCGTTCCAGCATCTCCAATCTCTTCCACGGCCCATGTGCGCGCAAGTCGGCTCGACAAGAATGGATAGCTTGTCACGACTTCCAATCCCTCTCCATCATGTCCCCAAAAGAGGTATTCTCCATCTTCGAGATCTGTTGGGTTGCTGACTCGAACAACTCCAGTACCCTGAGCATCCTCGTGTGCATCCCATTCGCTTTCACGCCCGATTCCTGCGACATCTTCCGAGAAGTCGTTGCGGAAATAATGCTGAATGCTGCCCATTGAAATTCCGTAACGCGCAGCGACATAGTTGGACACAATGGTGCGGTGCGACTCGAACAGTTTCGTTCCGTAGATGAAATGCTCCGCGATGGCGCCTTCACCAAATCGATTGTCAAAGTCCCATCCGAGTCGGACATCCACCTGAGCATTGTCAGCACGGGCACCAATGTTGGATCCCGGGAATGGAATCCGTAAATCGTTGATGATCGTTTGAAAGTTTTGATCCCAATCCGATTGTCCATAGATGACGCCATAAAATTGGGGCAGCGATGCGTCTACGATCCAGTAAGGCGAGGCTTGGGCATAATTCCCTTCATTGTCAATGACGACAGACTGGAAAGAACTCTGATCCTTCCATGGGTGCAAGATGAATCCATTGGCATCTCGCGCGCTCCCCAGCCACCCGTGTTCATTCCAAGCGACTTCAGCTCCTTTCGCCACAGTGAATGCAGAAATCTCGCGGTGCATGGGAACAACAGAAGCCACCACACAATCATTCACTCCATCAAACGTCAGCGCCGGTCGACCGTTGATCGCATCACTCTGCACGACTGGATGGGCCTCGAGATCATTCTGCAATGCAGACAGGACGTTTCCTGACAACACGTCACGCCATTCTGCAACGGCCATGCCGTCGGTAGCCTCCATTCCAGTGGACGCATAGGTCCCTGCATCTCCTCTCAACCAGAGTGTCAATGACGACGCATCCCCAACTCCACCGGGTCCCCATGGACCGAGCGGTTCAGGAACGGGATGGTATACCAAACGCAAGGTGTCTGAAGCCGCATTGGCCAAGCCATATCCATCTTGTTCGATCGCTACACCTTGGGGGACGACCAGTTCAATCGGACCGTAATCTGTGGGTGTCACGATGCAAGTAAATCCACTTTCGTTGGGCTCCAAGGCGGTGATGGCCGCATTCGTCACATTGATGTCTGCTGCAACAAACAAGTCCATGGGAATGTCCAAGAGATTCCGCCGGAAGGAAATGGCCACTGGAGCAGGACCGAACACGGAGGTTTCACCAGAAGCTGAGGCCAGATGTGCAATGGGAGGAAAACCTTGGGTTGCCCCATGCGCATCCGTTTCCCACATCCCGCGACCATAGGTGCCCGCTCGAATTCGGCGCGGATCATTTGGACCGCTGCCTGCATACAATTCCAATTCTGTCACGCGCACATTCAAAGGCAATCCATCGGAATAGTCGATCCAAGCGGAATCCGCATTGGACCAATGATAAACGCCCATGTCCGTGCCGGCATACAAACCGCCTGTGCCGGTGGTATCATATACCAACGAGTTGACTGTTACCTCAGGCAAATCGCCCTCCAATTCCAACCAATTGTCCCCGAGATCGGACGAATGCCAAACCCGATTATTGAATCCTATGTACACGGAATTGGAATCTCCGAATACCGTTTCTATGGCCAAGACCGGTTGCGCGCTCAATGGCAAGGCATTGCTCAAATCCACCCAGGTCACACTGTCCGCTTCAATCAAAGCCGAGTCGCAACGGAACAGCTTCCGACTGCCTTCAGTAGCAAATAAAATGTTCTCATTGTTGCGATGGCGATGCACCACGCGCATGGTGGTCAGATCATTGCCTCCAAGCTCCGAACTGATGCGTTCCCAAACGATGCTATCTCGCACGGGATGTTTGATGTTGGTGCTTCTCCAGACATTGAGCAAGCCAACAAACATAGTAGACGGATCCTCATGCGACAGGGTAAATGGAGTAGACCAGGCGCCTCCTTCGTTGATGCCCAACTCACCGTTGGCAACAATTGTCTGTGATTGGATGCCCGGCCCAGTGCGATAAAGTCTGCCGTATTGCGAACTGGAAAAGAACCAATTGGGGTCGCTGGGGTCGTAAATGCACTCAAATCCATCCCCGCCGCTTCCGCGCGACCACTGGACGCCATTGAACAAATAAGTCCCATTGTCTTGATAGCCATTCATCGCATCCGTTCCTGCATGCGGACTTTGGCCAATCTTATAAATCTCACCGGTCACAATGCCGTTGCTCATGTCGGTCCATTGCTGGTTGTTGTCATAGCGGTAAACTCCACCATCGTTTGCCAGCCAGATTTCATCGGTGTGGGGATTCGCTACCAAGGCGTGCTGATCCACATGGGTAAAGCTATCTTGGATGTCCAACCATGTGGCACCGCCGTCATCAGAACGTTTCATTCGAATGCCTCCGACGTAAACGCGGTCGACCACCACCGGATCCGCCTCCAAACATAGATCATACCAAGCCTGTCCTCCTTCTTGATCTCCTGAAGCACTCCAAGCCATGATGTTGGGAGCGTCACTCATTTCTTCAAAATTCAACCCAGAATCCGTGGACTTGAAGAAGGCTCTGAATTCGTACGTGCCCGTAGACAAAACGTAGACATGGTCTGGAGCCGCAGGCGAAACGGCAATGCACATCCGCGTGCTCGGATTGATGCCATCATTGATGTAATCCCAATTGTCTCCTCCATCCTCACTGCGCCAAAAGCGACCTTGTCCCGTACTGTAAAGAATGTCCGGGTTTGTGGGATGAAAGCAAAGATCCTTGTAATTCTGGGTATTCGAAGAGACCTGGTCCCAAGATCCTCCCCCATCGAGCGAACGATACACTCCACTGTTGGTGGCTGCAAAAACTCGGTTTGCATCCGTAGGGTGCACCAAAAGGTCTCCCACAATCAAATTGGCCATGCCTTCATTGACGAAATCCCAATTCGCACCGCCATCCACTGACTTCATCACGCCCATTCCGGGACTGTCTGAAGCATCACGATCTCCCGTACCGATGTAAACCACCAGTGGGTTGGACGCCGCAAAGGCAATGGAACTCACGCCTAAAGTGGGAAAATGGTCCGTATTGGTGGTCCAAGACGCTCCGGCGTCAAAGCTCCGCCAAAGACCACCTGCAGGAGCTCCCGCAAACACCACTTGGTCATCACTGGGATGGAAGGCAATGGCATTCATTCGCCCTACCCCACGGATGTTTTCACGTGTCGTGATGTTGGTCAATGTCGGGCCGCAAACCTGCCAGTCCCCATGGGCTGATCGTCCTGCAGTTCTGCCTTGAACAATGCCTCGATGCGCATCCATTATGGCCTCACCATCGATGGCAGCCCCTTGGTCGTCTGTTCTTCCGTCCATCAGATGCAGCCAACGTTCAACCTGTTTGTATCCTGAGCCTTTCACGCGAGCTCTCCCTTCCCACTGCGCCTCAAAAATGGCGCGGACCTCGTCCGGCTTGATGTCTTCCGATTGCATCAAGACGGACCAATCTGGATCCAACGATGCTGAGGTTTGGGCCCAAGACAAATGCGCCGTGAAAAAGGCAAAACAAAAGGCCAAGCCTCCTAGGATTAATCCATTGGACTTCGGGTGTGCTGTCAAAATCATGGCAGCAATTTAAGACCCAACCGACAGGATGTCCGTTGCGAGGGCTTCATTCCTTCCTTCTAGGGTCAGAATGGCAGATTTCATGCCCCTCAATTGCATTGGCGCGGTCATTGAATGCACCTTCGCAAATAGAATTCAAGCACCATGCAAAAAGGAAACATCAACGTTCAAACGGAAAACATTTTCCCCATCATCAAGAAGTTTCTCTATAGTGACCATGAGATCTTCTTACGTGAATTGGTCTCGAACGCTGTAGACGCAACTCAAAAGCGAAAGACACTTGCCAAAATTGGGGAAATCCCCGCCGTTGAAGGTGAAACATCCATTGAGGTCCTCATCGATTCGGAGGCCAAAACATTGACCATTCGAGACCGAGGCATCGGCATGACAGAAGAAGAGGTCAACAAGTACATCAATCAAATCGCCTTTTCTGGTGCAACAGAATTCTTGGACAAATACCAAGGTGACGATGCCAAGACCGCCATTATCGGTCACTTTGGCCTAGGGTTCTATTCTGCGTTTATGGTGGCCAAGCATGTCGACATCATTTCGTGGAGTCAAAAAGAAGACAGTGCACCGGTAAAATGGACTTGCGATGGTTCGCCTGCCTACGAAATTGGAGACGCGAACAAGGACGAACAAGGCACCGATATTGTCTTGCACATTGCCGATGACAGCCTTGAGTTTCTTGAACAAGATCGCATTGATGGCATCCTGAACAAGTACTGCAAGTTCATGCCTGTTGAGATCATTTCAGGAACCAAGAGCACCTGGGAAGATGACCCTTCCGGTGAAAAAGACGAAAAAGACAACGTCAAGAAAGTCGAAATCAAGGTTCCCAATGTCATCAACAAGACCCAACCCTTGTGGAGCCGACAGCCCGCGGAATTGAAAGATGAGGATTACCAAGAATTTTACAAGGATCTGTACCCGATGAATTTCGAGGATCCATTGTTTCACATTCACCTCAACGTGGACTTCCCGTTCAATTTGACAGGCATCCTTTACTTCCCGCAGCTCAAAAAAGAGATGGAATTGCGCAAGGACAAAATTCACTTGTACTCGAATCAGGTGTTTATCACGGACAACGTCGAGAACATTGTTCCTGACTTTTTGACCATGCTGCACGGGGTCATCGATTCACCGGATATTCCCCTGAACGTCTCCCGCTCATACCTACAGGAAGACGCCAACGTCAAGAAAATTAGCGGCCACATCTCCAAGAAAGTTTCCGACAAATTGGGCTCTATGTTCAAAAAGGACCGGGAGTCATTCGCTGCACAGTGGGACGATCTCCGCATCTTCGTCGAGTACGGCATGCTGACCGATGAAAAGTTTGCAGAGCGCGCCAAGAAATTCATTCTTTTTAAGGACACAGAGGGCACTTGCGTCACCTATGACGAATTGATTGCAGCCGTCGGAGAAACGCAAAAAGACAAGAGCGGCAAGATCGTTTTGCCCTACACAAGCGATGCCAAAGGACAGCATGCCTTCATCGAGCCCGCAAAAGAGCGAGGCTATAAAGTCCTCGTCATGGAAGGTCCATTGGCTTCCCACATGGTGCAAAAACTCGAAGAGGCATATCCTGAAGTCCAGTTCAAGCGAGTGGATTCGGATGTCATCGACAATCTCATTGAAACAGATGAAGCCTCTACCAGTGCTTTGGATGAGAAGCAAGAGGAAACTTTGAAGCCCATCATTGAAGGGGCATTTCCGGCAGGAACTTACAAAGTCAAGTTTGTACCGATGTCCCCCACTGCCGCTCCAATTACCATTACACGTTCAGAGTTCATGCGCCGCATGAAAGAGCAGCAAGCAGTCGGCGGTGGAGGTTTCCAAATGTTTGGAGCCATGCCTGAGAGCTACGATGTTGCGGTCAATGCCAATCACCCGATGGTGCAAAAACTACTGAGTGAAGCCGACTCTACCGAGCAAGCTCGACTGGCGAAACGCGCAGGCAATTTGGCCCGTCTGTCCCAAGGCTTATTGGAAGGTGAAGAACTCACCTCATTCATAACTGAGGGTTACGCCGAACTCGCGTGAGCAATTTCGGACCTTGGATTGGAGGTGCCATCGGTTGGGCTGTAGGCGGCCCAATCGGTGGCATCTTGGGTTTTG
>CALGEI010000079.1 GCA_937881575.1 uncultured Flavobacteriales bacterium
TGATGGCCATAATGTGGTTTCGCTTTGCATCATTGGCTGCATGAAGCGACAAAGCCAAATTGAAACGCACTTCATCATCTCCTAAGCGCTTGATTGCCTTGGCAATACCTGCCGTACTGACGGTCACCCGCTTCGGAGACATCGCCAATCCGGGATCTCCACAGATGCGATCGATGGACGTCAGCACTGAACTGTAGTTCAGCAAAGGCTCTCCCATTCCCATATAGACGATATTGGAAAGGGGTTTCTTGTAGTGCTCATCAGCCAAGTTTCGAATCATCTCTACCTGATCGTAAATCTCTCCAGCCGTCAAGTTTTTCAGCAACTTGAGCTTACCTGTGGCGCAAAACTTACAGGCCAAACTGCAGCCCACTTGGGAGGAAATGCATGCGGTCATCCGCTTCGTCGTCGGAATCAGAACACCTTCCACAACCTTGTTGATTCCTACATCAAAGGCACACTTGATGGTGCCATCCCGACTGACCTGCTGTTCCGCCAATCGGATCCGTGAAAGTTCAAAACGTTCGGACAACAAGCCTCGAAATGACTTGGATAGGTTGGTCATTTCATCAAATGAACCTGCACCGTGCGTCCAAATCCAATCTTCAAGCTGCCGGGACCGAAAAGGCTTCTCGCCCAATTCAGAAACCGCATTTGAGAGTTCTTCTGAAGTCAATAACCGTATGTCAGTTCGCTCTGTCATGAACGGCGAAGATACGGGGAGAACTGAGGTGAGTTATTCCGACGTCAACAATTGCTGTTGTTGTTCCGCCGCAAGGGGCAAAGATTTCTCATCTTGGACGCCCGTCATAAGCCCAACTAAGCGCTTTCGGACTTGCTCTCTTTTCCGAACGGCCATCGGAATCTCCTTTCCATTGGGAAGAAGCAATGTCCCGTTGCGATGACTGAAGGACTGAACCGCATCGAGGCGAACGAGATAGGAATTGTGAACGCGACAAAACAAACCATCTTGCAGCATTTCTTCAATGCGCTTGAGGTTTTTCGATACCGTAATCCGCTTTCCTGTTGTGAGATACAGCGTCGAATAGCTTCCGGAAGCCTCTACATAAACAATGTCCGCATGCCGAACAAAATGCCGCTGACCCGAGGTAATCAATTCAACACGACGTCCCCCTGGAGGAGCAGTCGATTGCGGTGATTCCGGCTGAACACGCAAAGCATATGTAATGCGTTTCGCACAAACAACGAGATCCATCGCATCAACAGGCTTGAGTAAATAATCAAAAGCCTTCTTTCTCAATGCCTCAACGGCATATTCATGGTAAGTGGTGCAAAAAACAACATGAAACGTACGTTCTTCAAAACGGTCCAACAGTTGAAGTCCAGTTTCATGCGGCATTCGCACATCCAAGAACACCACTTCAGGAGCCAGTTCTTTGATCAAGAGAAACGCCTCAGCGGCAGAACTGGCTGTTTGAACGACTTGAAAATGCGGACAATGCCTTTCGATTTGGCGACAAAGGGCCTGACGTGCAGGCATCTCATCATCGACAACAAGACAGCGTATGGGTTGATCGGGTGGGTTCATTGAATTAACTGTTTCTGTCAAAACAAGGCCTCAAATAATCTGGTTGAATCCATGAATTTATAATTGGCGTCGATGGGTTCACGCTTGTCAAAAGAATTTTAACGCTCAAATCCCGCGTTGCGAAGGCCCATTTCCAACACCCGATAGATGTCAGAGGGCAAAGCTCCTTTCTTCAATGCTTCCTTGTTGTACCCCGTTCGTACCACAATCAAATTCAATTCAGGCACCGAAATGATCATCTGACCCCGCAAGCCTTCCATGCAGCTAAAAGCACGACCCGCTTCCGTCTTGCCCAACCAGATTTGGTACCCGTAATGTTCCACATCACATGCCTCCGTCATTTCGGCAATAGGCGTTACAACGGCCTTGGTGAAGTTCTCACTCAAAAGTTGACGACCGCCCCATTGCCCCCCTTGATTCAATAGCTTTCCGAATCGAGCATAGTCACGAGTTGTGGCATAGAATTGAGCAAAACATCGCTCTACGCCACCCTCCTCGTCCGGAGCGTCCAATCCCCAAAACGCGTTGTCTTCAGCACCCATAGGCTGCCAAAACCCCTGCTCGACCCAATCGCTCAATGCGCCTTTTCCGAGAGAAGCAAGGATCTCTTCTAGGAGCATGGTGTTCCCTCCTTGATATCTCCATCGGATTCCCGGTTGATCCGTCACGGCATACGGCTCGACCAATGAACGGATGTCTTCCCGATAATACGCCTTCGCCATGAAACCAAAAGGACTGGAATAACCCTCGCCGAATGGGATGTGTGATCGCATTTGAAGCAGTTCCTGAATCGTCAGCCCACGTCCAACATCACCTGCAAACCGAGGCAAGTACTGCTCAACTGGATCTTGCACGTCTAAGAGCCCTTGATCGGCCGCCAATCCAATCGCAAGAGCAACAATGGATTTACATGCTGAGAACGAATTCGTCACCGTGTGTTCATCGTGGCCTTTCCAGTACTGCTCATATCGGATGGTATCACCTTGGATGATCAGCAAGCTGGACGTCTGATTCGCTTCATTCCAACGCTCATCGTCTGAGGTGAAGGGATTGACATCATTTACGGCTTTAGCCCAAGGCTGCGGAGATTCAGACGCAGCGATTGTCCGCAATTCGCGAAACTCGATGTCATCAATATTGGAGTTCTTCCACCCTCGGAAGTATGTTTCCTGAATACCGCTCCAGATGTAGCCATGATTCGTAATGAATGAAAGAACAACGAAGCTCAAAACAATGGCAACAATGATCCTGAGACGGCGCATGGTCAGTTTTTTTGCGAATTTCATCAAAACCGGAGCAATTCAGACCGCTTCAGATAGATTCCATTGAAACAAATCACCCAAGTGCTTCAAAACAGCTGATTTTACCACCTCATCATCCAGGGTTTTTCCGACTTCTTTGGACAACGACGTGACTCCACGGTCGCCAATTCCACAAGGAACGATAAGGTCGAAAAACTGCAAATCCGTGTTGATATTGAATGCGAAACCATGCATGGTCACCCAGCGGGAACACTTCACGCCGAGAGCGGCTATTTTTCGGGCGCCCAAACCCGCTTCAGGGTTTACCCACACACCGGTAAGGCCTTCTATTCGGCCTGTTTCCAATCCATAATCAGCACAAGTCCGGATAATGGCCTCTTCCAACATCCGCATGTACTTGCCGATATCCGTATAGAATTGCTCCAAATCCAAAATGGGATAACCCACCAATTGTCCCGGTCCGTGGTAGGTAATGTCACCGCCTCGGTTGGTCGGGAAATACTCGACTCCTAAGTCCTTGAGGCGTTGTTCAGAAGCAACCACATGACCCACATCACCTGTCTTTCCCAGTGTCAAAACATGGTCGTGCTCAACGAAGATGAGATGGTTTTCAGGGAGGTACAGGGTCAGATCATCCGAACGGTCTTGCCCTTCTAAACCAGCATCGCGTCGCAATTTCTTCTGCTCCAACGCTGCCTTCATAAGCTGCTCTTGCAGCGCCAGAGTCGGCGTGTACGCTGAACGACCCAACGAATGAAAACGAACCTTGGGTGTCATCCGTTCCGCATCAATAAGGAATTTTGGACAAGGCTTCTTTCAAATGATCGATGTTGCGGATATCCACCGGGTCAACCCCCTCATTTTCAGCCAGCAGCAAGCTCGTCCAATCTCCCACATGAACAAGATCGAAAAAGCGCAAAATCGCATCATCTCCATCCCCCTCAACGACCACCACGTCGGCTCCTTGTTCCTGAAAAATTTCCATGCAAACATCCATTCGGGCTCGTGTTCTAGGATGGTCCTCGGGCGCTTGAAAAACCAACGCAATGATCTGTTCATCTCCGCTTTCCCATCCCACCAATTCATTGTGATTCATCTCCGGGAAAACGTGATGTGAGCACAGCATCTTGCTGTTTTCATTCAGTTGTTGTCTCCATCGAATGATGAGTCCTTCTTGCGAAGCATCGCCATAAAGCAGGACTTTTCGGCCATCCAGTAATTCTGCCAAAGATTCGCCTCGACTGATGGCATTTTCTTGGCCTTCAGTCAAATGGTCTCCGACGCGACCAAAGGCAGCGCGTTGCTCATCAGAGGCCAAGCCAGCAGCATGCAGAACGTGGAAGACGCTTGTAAACGCATATCCAAATTGAGACCGTGGCGGCTGGCCGCCTGGAAAACGAACAGATGGCCATCCGTGTTGATTCGCCAATTCGCCTAATTGACCCCCTGAAGTAATCGCCACGATGCGGGCTCCCCGCTCTTGGGCTAAATTCAAGGCGATTAAGGTCTCTTCTGTATTGCCCGAATAACTGCAGGCCACCACCAGTGTCTCAGGCCCTACCCAACCCGGAATCGAATAGTCCGAATTGGCTTGTATTGGAACAGGACTTGTAGCGGCGAGCATGCGTGACGCAATGACACCACTGATTCCGCTGCCGCCCATGCCCAAGATCAAAGCCCCCGTGGGGGTAAAGCCCGTTAAGTCAATGGGTGAGTTTTCAACCACACTCCACGCATCGCGCATTTGGTTGGGAAATTCCGTGATCAACCTTCTCATCAATTCCATGACCTCTGTCTTTTAAGATTTCAAATCAAAAATAAGGCTGAATCGGACATTTCTACCCGGTTGCACCACTTGGCCCACATCCAAGTACTGCGCATTCAAAACATTGTTCAATCGAATCGCTGTTTTGATTTGATTTTGCTCGCCCCATTCGCGTTGCAAAGAGAAGCCCAATAAGTGCACCGCAACACGTTCGGTCTGGATGGCAAATGGTTGACTTCGTTCCTGTAAGCTATACCGGATGGCGCCTTCTACACCCGCAGGCAAATCCCAATCCGTGACGACATCGACCTTCGATTTGAGGTAATCCAAGACATAGATGGAAGTGAAGTCTACAGGTGTCTGATCTGCTTCGATCCACGCATAAGTCGCACGCGCCATGCGCAAAAGGGTGCCTTCATGCTTATATGTGAATGTCAAGTCTACACCCCTGAAGTCGATGGCCGACAAGTTGGCCGCCTGGTACACGTCCACTGCCGGAACGGATTGATCGTATTTGATCCAGTCGATTAGGTTCTTGCCTTTCCGAATGAATCCGGAAGTCTCCATCATCAGTCGATTGGGAAGAATGGACCACCGAGCGCCAATCTCTGCTTGCTCAGCAAATTCTGGCAACAAATCCTCACTGCCTTGAGCGCCTCCAACATTGTAATACAAGTCCGTAAACGATGGATGGCGCACGGACCTTCCCGCGGAGGCAAAGAAGACATATTCTTCCTCTGCTCCTGCGCGGTATCGAATGTCAGCTGAAGGTAGGAATTGTTGTCCAAATCGACTGTTCACGTTGGTCCCGGCTGTTACAGAGGCCAACAAACGCCCTGATTCTGAGCGCCCACTCCAAGAGACCAAAGCGTCCAAGTTGGTCCGTTGGTCTCCTCTTGGGTACATCTCTGGGGCTCCTTCTGATTCAGCTCCTAGGCGGTTGCTTTGGATCATTTCCTCGCGAACATCTGCGGAAAACGTCACCATCGATTGGTCGCGGTACCATTGGATTTTTCCATTCAATGCAGCCGTCAACGATCGGTGTTGATTGGCGCCCGTATACCACGACGCGCCGGGCGCATACAGTCCCGCTGTATCGGCATCAGCTTGAGCATCCAAAGGATTCCTGACAAAAAAGCCATCTGCTGTTTCTTGATACCAACCCGATCCTTCACGGTACAATTCAAACCGGTCGCGATGGTAGCGGCCATGCGCAGCGGCAGACGCGCGCCAATTGGAACCCGTGCGCTCCCAATTCAGCTGCGCAATCGCGGCTTGGGTCGTTTCAAACTGATCCGGATAAGTGGACGTGTAAAAATTCTGCGCGCCAAATGCTTTGTCTTCCAAAGCCACCATCATTTTCCATTTCTGTGTCCCTTGGTCCCAATCAGAAACCCACATGGCACGTGTTATCTGAGCATCTGCATTGTCCACATGACCATCGGTTTCCGCTCGTGAAAGACTAAAACGCTGCGTCGCCTGTGCGCCTTTGATGTCCGCATGCAAACGCAAACGCTTCCACCCAAAGCTGCCCACTTCAATCGCCGCTGAGCCCCCATCAGTCACTCCCCCTGTTGGCGTTCGTAAGTGGACTGAACCGGCAAACGCACCTGATCCCGCCATAGCGCCTGATCCGCTTCGGACCACCTCCACGTGGCCCAAATCCTCCGGATCAATAGGCACGTTCATCAAGTGGTGCCCTGTATGAGGAGCGCTCCAGCGCACGCCATTGACAAGCAGAGCCGTTTGCTCAAATGAGCCCCCACGGATGCTGATGTCACTTTGAATGCCCCACGGTCCTCGACTTCGAATGTCCACACCGGTAGTAAACTCCAACGCCTCAGTGAGGGACACCGCGGTCTCCAATTCACTCGCTGCCAGCACTGTAGTAGCTTTCGGCGCTTCCAATTGCAGTATAGAGAGGAGTGACGTACCGACTGAAACAGGGGCTTCAGGAAGCAGAACTAGGGGAATGACACGCCCCTCAACAGCCAACGAATCTTGACCGAGTGCCGTAAATTCGGCTAAGCCGGGTATCCCAACAAACGCGATACACGCTAAGAAATGTAACCTGAAAATTCCCATTGATTTCGGACGTTATGATTGCAAATGCAAACGTACAAAGGTCGACGAGACCAACCACCACTCAGTCCGTCCATCGATGTACCTTTGCGCCATGCAATTGTCGGAACAAGAACGCATTCGAAGGGACTCTCTCGTCGAATTACGGAAACTAGGAATTGAACCTTATCCCGCGGCCGCATTCAATGCGACCCACCGCTCAACAGAACTCGCTGCTTCCTTCAAGGACGGCATGGAAGTCACTTTGGCTGGACGCTTGATGAGCCGGAGGATCATGGGCAAGGCTTCTTTTGCTGAAATGCAAGACAGCGAAGGCACCTTCCAGCTTTATCTCAACCGAGATGAGTTGTGCCCAGGAGAGGATAAAACAACGTACAATGTTGTCTTTAAGAAACTGCTCGATCGAGGAGATTTCATTGGTGTATCCGGTGAAACCTTCACCACCCAAACGGGCGAACAGAGTCTCCTTGTTAGAGAGCTTACGGTTCTTTCAAAGTCATTGAAGCCCCTCCCTGCCGTGAAGGTGGATGATGCTGGCAACACACATGACGCCTTCTCTGATCCCGAATTGCGGTATCGCATGCGCTATGTAGACCTCGTCGTCAACCCGCATGTTCGAGAAACATTTGAAGCACGATCCCGCATCATTCGCACGATCCGGGAATCGTTTGACCAACAAGGTTGGCTTGAAGTGGACACACCTGTTTTGCAAGCCATTCCAGGCGGTGCTGCCGCACGACCATTCAAAACGCATCACAATGCATTGGACATTCCGCTGTATTTGCGAATTGCCAATGAATTGTACTTGAAACGATTGATTGTTGGCGGTTTTGAGGGTGTGTATGAGTTCTCGAGGAACTTCCGAAACGAAGGCATGGATCGGACCCACAATCCTGAATTCACGGTTTTGGAATTGTACGTGGCGTACAAGGACTACCACTGGATGATGGAGACCATGGAAAACCTCATTGGAGACGTCTGCCAATCCGTCCATGGAAAAACGCAGGCAACCCTGGGGGGACAAGAAATCAACTTCAAGCCACCTTACAAACGCGTCACCATGCGCGATGCCATATTGGAACACACTGGAATTGACATCGACGGGAAAAACGAAGCCGAGCTTCGCAGCGCTTGTCAATCAGTGGGCGTGGATACGGATGACAGCATGGGGAAAGGCAAGTTGATTGACGAGTTGTTCGGCGAGAAATGCGAGCACCACTTCATCCAACCGACGTTTATCATCGATTATCCTGTGGAAATGTCACCCCTTACGAAGGTGCACCGCGACAAACCCGACTACACGGAACGGTTTGAGTTGATGATCAACGGGACTGAAGTCGCCAACGCATACAGCGAACTCAACGACCCCATCGTACAACGAGAACGGTTCGAGGAACAGCTCAAGCTGGGTGAACGAGGGGACGATGAAGCCATGTTCATTGATCAGGATTTCTTGCGCGCATTGGAATACGGCATGCCGCCAACCAGTGGTGTGGGAATCGGTATTGACCGCTTGGTCATGATGCTGACCAACCAAACATCCATTCAAGAGGTGTTGTTGTTCCCACAGATGCGTCCGGAAGTATTCAGTACCGGACCGAATTTGAAGGCGCTCGAGGAATTGGGCATCCCCAGCGATTGGACTGAACATGTGGCCGCCGCGGGATTTGATTCCGCCACCGCTCTTTCCGAAACATCCCCTGCGGGACTGCGCGAAAAGATGAACGGCTACCGCAAAAAGAACAAACTGTCTCTCCCTGCCCTTTCATTGGAAGAGGTGGAAGCCTGGTTTTCTACCATTCATTAAGCTCACTTTTTCGATGTCCGCACCTTTCAAGCAATCCACTGTTATTGCCGTTTTAAAAACCATTCATGACCCGGAAATTCCCGTGGACATTTATGAGTTGGGATTGATTTATGAAGTGAAAATAACCGGTGATGGATTCGTTCACATCGAGATGACACTCACTTCGCCCAATTGTCCTGTCGCCGAAAGTCTACCCGCAGAAGTGGAAGAGAAGGTCTCCGGAATTGAAGGGGCTACAGGCGCCAAAGTCAATATTGTTTTCGATCCACCATGGACTCAAGATCTCATGAGTGAAGAAGCCAAACTAGAACTCGGATTCCTTTGAACCAAGAGCAACCTACCACCCGTGGCATTGCCATTCTCGGAAGTACCGGGTCCATCGGGACTCAGGCGTTGGAGGTCATCCAGCAACAGCCCGAACGGCTACACGTCGAAGTGCTCAGCGCATACCGCAACGCAGATCTGTTGATCCAACAGGCCTTGGCCTTCAAACCGAATACGGTTGTGATCGGAGACATGGCGTTGCTTGAAAAAGTGAAAGACGCATTGTTCGATGAAGGAATCAAGGTCTACGCCGGAGCCGATGCTTTGGAACAAGTCGTTGAAATGGAGGGCATCGATATGGTGCTCACTGCTTTGGTTGGAGCTGCCGGTTTGCGGCCCACTTTGAAGGCCATCCGAGCGGGCAAAGACATCGCGCTCGCCAACAAAGAAACGCTCGTCGTTGCAGGCGAGTTGATCATGGCGGAAGCGCGCGCTGTGGGTGTAGCCATCCATCCCGTTGATTCGGAGCACAGCGCCATCTATCAATGCCTTGCCGGAGAATTGCTCAACCCCATCGAGAAAGTCATTCTCACGGCCTCTGGAGGTCCTTTTCGCGGACGCTCACGCGCAGACTTGGAAGGCGTGACCAGGGCGCAAGCCTTGAAGCACCCCAATTGGAGCATGGGGGCCAAAATCACCATCGACAGTGCTTCGATGATGAACAAAGGATTGGAGGTCATTGAAGCCAAATGGTTGTTCGATCTTACCATGGATCAAGTGGACGTCGTCATCCATCCTCAAAGCATTGTCCATAGCTGTGTTCAATTTGAAGACGGTTCGATCAAAGCGCAATTGGGACTTCCGGATATGAAACTTCCTATCCAGTATGCATTGGGCTATCCCAGACGTCTTGCCAATGAATTCGAACGGTTCAATTTCCTGAATTATCCTCAGCTTACGTTCGAAAAGCCCGACCTCGAGGCCTTCCGGAATCTCGCACTCGCTTATGAAGCGGGAAAAAAAGGGGGCAATGCCCCGTGCGTTTTGAATGCAGCGAACGAAGTCGCCGTAGCGCGTTTCTTAGCTGATGAGATTTCCTTTTTGGAATTGACGTCTGTCGTAGAGCATGCCCTCAGTCACGTCTCATGGCAAGATCGACCGAGCATTGAGTCGCTCCTCGGAAGTGACGCTGAAGCACGCGCTAAAGCTGCAGAATACCAATCGGTGGTCCTTCGGTAAAACGACCAGGATGCTTTGTTAAACGGTCATAATGTCCGCTTCTTTCGCGGCCAAAATCTCATCAATTCTCTTGATGTACTGATCGGTCAAGGTTTGGACCTGTCCTTCTCCGTCCTTCGCTAAATCCTCGCTGAGTCCATCATTCTTGGCAGACTTGATGAAATCATTGGCTTCCTTTCTCGCATTGCGAATACCGACTCGAGCCCCTTCGCCTTCACCACGGGCACGCTTGGTTAAGTCACGACGACGCTCTTCTGTAAGCGCAGGAATGTTGATTAAGATTGATTCCCCATTGTTCATAGGATTCAATCCAAGGTTGGCATTGATGATGGCCGTGGCGATGACATCCAGCATGGATTTTTCCCAAGCCTGAACCGTCAATGTGCGGGCGTCCGTCGAGTTCACATTCGCTACCTGACTCAAGGGCGTAATCGCACCGTAGTAATCTACTTTGACGCTGTCCAACATGGCTGGATGTGCCTTTCCAGCGCGCACTTTGGTCAATTCCGACTCCATGTGCTTGATCGCCTTATCCATGGCCTCCCGAGCCACATCCAATGCCATTTCAATTTCCTCACTCATCGTTTCCGTGATTTATAAGTCCACCAATGTACCCACATCTTCACCTTCCATCAGGCGCATCAAGTTACCTGATTTGTTCATGTTGAAGACAACGATGGGCAGCTTGTTCTCGTTGCACAACGTAATCGCCGTCATGTCCATGACGTTCAGCCCTTTTTCATACACTTCACTGAAGCTAATGCGGTCGTATCGCGTTGCCGACGGATCCTTCTCTGGGTCAGCAGTGTAGATTCCATCCACTCGCGTGCCTTTGAGAATGACATCAGCGTCAATCTCGATTGCTCGCAACGATGCCGCTGAATCCGTTGTGAAAAACGGATTGCCTGTTCCTCCGCCAAAAATGACCACCCGGCCCTTTTCCAAATGACGCACAGCGCGACGTCGAATAAACGGTTCTGCGATCTGCTTCAACTCAATGGCAGATTGCAACCGCGTATCCACTCCACAGCTCTCCAATGCACTTTGCAAGGCCATTGAATTGATTACGGTGGCCAACATGCCCATGTAGTCGCCTTGCGTGCGTTCCATGCCGCCTTCGGCCGCCTGAACCCCTCTGAATATGTTTCCTCCACCAATGACTATGGCCACCTCCACCTTGGCTTCAACCAATAATTTTATTTCTTCAGCGTATTGCTTCAGTCGGTCGTTGTCTATGCCAAATTGCTTGGCGCCCATCAGGGCCTCACCACTCAACTTCAAGAGAATGCGTTTGTACTTCATGCTAAGCGTAAATATCAGAATATTCCGCGTTCATATCGCATTTGAAAACGACAAGGGCCACCTAAAAAAGGCAGCCCTTGAAACAAAACATCTAAAACGGTTGAAATCAGTCCAATGATTCTCTGCAAAACGCAGTCAAAACAGCTTCGCTGTTCGCTGACTTCACATAATTCGCTACGCTCACCTTGTTGTCCTTGATGAACATCTGATTGACCAAAGTGGCCTCCTTGAACCACTTCTTCAAGCGGCCTTCGGCGATCTTGGTCGCCATCTCTTCGGGCTTGCCCTCTTGAATGGCCAACTCCTTACCAATAGCTCGCTCCTTCTCAATCAATTCATCTGGGATGGATGTTTCATCCAATGCAACAGGCGCCATCGCCGCAGCTTGCATCGCAACATCACGGCCTACTTCGCCTTCAACAGCAGCTGAAAAACCAACGAGCGTCGCCAGGCGATTGCCCGGGTGGATGTAAGCCGACACTTGAGCAGCGCTCAATGTGTGAAAAACAGCAACTTCAATTTTCTCTCCAATTTTACCGATTTGCTCAGTAATCTTCTCCGCAACCGTGATTCCTGCTCCTGGGAACTCCTGCTCCATCAATGCCTCCTTTGACTGAAGACCGTGACTCAAAGCAAGTTCTACCAATGTTTGAGCGACACCAATGAATTCATCATTCTTCGCAACAAAATCAGTCTCACAATTGAGCGACAAAAGAATTCCGAAATCCTTTGAATCATTCACTGATGAAAGAATTACACCTTCGCCTGTTTCTCGGTCTCCACGCTTCGCCGCAACTTTTTGTCCTTTCAGACGCAAAATTTCAATGGCCTTTTCAAAATTTCCTTCGGCTTCCTGGAGTGCCTTTTTGCAATCCATCATTCCGGCTCCAGTTTGTTTCCGGAGGTTATTCACTTCAGCAGCTGTGATGCTCATGATATGGTTGTTTTGAGGGGCGAGGGGTCAACCCGCCACACGTTCAATGCCTAAATAAATTGAGGAATTAGTCTTCCTTCTTTTCTTCTGCAGGTGCTTCAGCAGCAGGCGCTTCAGCAGCAGGCGCTTCAGCAGCAGCAGGTGCTGGAGCCGCCTCAGCAGCTTCCTTCTTCGCCTTCGCTTTTGATGCCGCTGCGTCCACTGCATCTTTATCAGACTTACGCTCCTGAAGACCTTCTGCCACTGCTTGGCACAAAGCGTCTAAGACCAATGCGATCGAACGACCTGCATCGTCATTGGATGGAATTGGGAAATCTACAGGTCGAGGATCAGAATTTGTATCCACCATCCCAAAAACAGGAATGCCCAACTTCTTCGCTTCCGCTAGAGCAATGTGCTCTTTGCTCACGTCTACGATAAAAATCGCTGCTGGAATGCGTGTCAAGTCCGTAATAGAACCCAAGTTCTTCTCCAACTTGGCACGTTGACGACTTACCTGCAAGCGCTCGCGCTTGGACATCGTCTTCAACGTTCCATCTTCACCCATTTTGTCAATCTGGGACATCTTTCGCACCGCCTTTCGGATGGTAGCAAAGTTCGTCAACATCCCTCCAGACCATCGCTCCGTGACATATGGCATGCCAATGGCTTTTACACGCTCGGATACCACGTCTTTGGCTTGCTTCTTCGTTGCGACGAATAAAATCTTCTTACCGCTCTTAGCGATTTGCTTCATTGCTGCTGCAGCTTCGTCTAATTTGACGCCTGTCTTATGCAAATCAAGAATGTGGATTCCTTTCTTCTCCGTGAAGATGTAAGGAGCCATGTGCGGGTTCCACTTGCGCTTGAGGTGACCGAAGTGAACTCCGGCTTGGAGCATTTGCTCGAATGATGTTCTTTCCATGTTTACGTTCCTGGATTGATCAACTTCTCGGTAGCCATCGGGCACGTTGCCCAATGAGTCTGAGAAGTTTGGATGCTAAACAGCTATTTTATTAAGTAAATTCAAAGAGGAGTTGAAGGCGAGCTTCCATCCTGTTCCAAAAGCGATTATCGCTTGGAGAACTGAGATTTCTTACGCGCTTTCTTCTGACCAAACTTCTTGCGCTCCACCATACGAGGATCACGAGTGGTCAAACCATGTTGCTTCAAAATCGACTTCCATTCAGGATTGATTTCAATCAATGCCTTCGAAATGGCCAAACGGACGGCTTCTGCCTGACCCGTAATACCACCACCGTCGACGTTGACGTTCATGTCATATTGACCTGCGGTCTCCGTCAACATGAACGGCTGGTTGATTTTATATTGAAGAACGGCCGTGCTGAAATACGTGTTGACGTCCAACTTGTTCACAGTCAAAGCTCCCTTCCCTGGCTTCAGGTAAAGACGAGCGACTGCTGTTTTTCGGCGGCCAGATGTGTTGATGACTTCCATGCGGATGATTGATCAGACTAAGGTCAGGCGTTGAGAGTGAAAAGCTCAGGTTGCTGAGCTTCGTGCTTGTGGTCGGGACCGACAACAACATGCAAGTTACGGAACAGGGCACGGCCCAAAGTGTTCTTTGGCAGCATGCCACGAACCGCATCTTCTACCATCGCAAAAGGCTTTCGCGCCATTTGCTCACGAGCAGTTCGTTTGCGTTGGCCTCCAGGATACCCCGTGTATCGGATGTATTCCTTTTGGTCCCACTTGTTTCCAGTCAAAACAACTTTCTCCGCATTGATTACGATGACGTAATCCCCGCAATCTGCGTGAGGCGTGAAATTGGTCTTGTGCTTGCCACGAAGGCGTTTAGCGACTTCTGAAGCTAGTCGGCCTAAAGTCTGGCCTTCAGCATCAACAAGCAACCACTTTTTGTCAGCATTCTCCTTGTTAGCGGAGAGCGTCTTGTAGCTCAAAGTATCCACGGTGAGTGTTTTGAATGTACGGTTCACCCCAAAATTGGGGCTGCGAAGATAGCAAACGGATGTTTACAACCCAAGCTCAGGTGTGGACAAAAATCACATCGTGTGAAATTCCTTGCCCAGTCAATCATTTTCGAGCCGTTCAGAAGGGATGCCTTTGCCCAATAAATCAAAGGATTGAGGATACTCACTGGCCTGTGGTCCAACTTGAATTTCTTGCATTTGACCCTCAGGATGAATCCAAAACAAACGCTCCCCGTCTGCAGACACTCCGAAACTAAAGCTCCCTTCACCTTTTTCATAGCCCTTCCACCTCGCTTGAGGAGGGAGCACAACCGCGTCGAATTCCAAGCCCGTTTTCTCCAAAGAATCCGTTAAACGCCACCCCTTCAAGGTGCACCAGTTGTTACTTCGATTGGTGATGACAATCCAATCCGCGGGTTGGCCTTTTGCATGCACTCCCGAAACATAGGCTGCATCTGAAGAGCATACGATAGGCTGAACAGGAGCGACTTGCTTCACTCGATCCGCCACCATTATCCTTGCCTCAGGAATCTTGACCTTTGATTTCTTGCGCTTCTTAGGGCTGTTCAGCTTCCAGATCAGGTTGGCCTTAACGATGTGCTGCGCTTGCGGATCAACGGCATTCCACTCCTGCGACCAAATGTAACCGAAACAGGTAGACAGGGCATCGTTGATCTCCCGCGTCATCAACCAGCGGAATCGCGTTTTCTGTTCCGGAAACTCTTCAAAATCCGGAAATAGCTCGAGATCCGTTTTCCAGCGCCACGGCCCTTGACGCGCATGCTGATAACCAAATCGAATCCTCCACGATTGACCCTCTTCTAGCCAGGGCATATCCGTTGAATGGGATTTGGGGCCGACGCCCTGTGCCGTCATAAAACGAGCGTTCCATTCTCCTTTCCCCATGTCTCCTTCGCTGCTCAATCGGAGCGCCACACGTTGCTGAGGAGTATAGCCCCCCATTCCGTTGCGCTCCTCGGAATAGCGGTATTGCAAGTTGACCTTGATTGCAGAAAAAAGATCGTTCTCAATGGATGCATCCAAAATGCCGCGTTGGTGCCGCGTCAAGTCGGCGTCCCATCGATTTTCGTATTGAACTGACCAAGCCCAGTCATTGCGCAATGACTGGTTCACCTCGAATCCAAGCCAACCGCCTGATTCAGACCATTGGCTCCACATGGAATGCGTGATCAATCCAAATGCAAGCAGCAAGACGATGCGCATATCAGATGTCTTCGAAAATACGGAGAGTCCCAAGATCATGCTGTTCATCGCGTGAGGAGATGGTCAGCTCATGAATGATGGCCACTTTCGGTGCATTGTTGAACGCCGGCAACGTGTCCTCACTGTATACGTAGAGGGTGTAATCTCCTGTGCGCAAACCATAAAACACAAACTCCCCATCGAAATTGGTTTGAACTCGATCGTCCGGTCCAACACGATCGCCGTAAATGATGAAGACATCCTCATCCGCAGCTGGCGCTATCACCGCTCCGTTTGGATTGGTGATTACCGGGCGTTGTTCTACTTCAATTTTCCCGTGAATCATCGCTTGTCCGCCTTCACCGGCCGTTCTCGTGCAGCCAAAAGCGAAGATTGACGAAGCCAGGCCAACGGCCCAGAAAAAATTTAGGCGCCTTTTCAAAATTTGATTCCTTTTCATGAGAGTGCAAAGTAGCAACTGAAGTAATTTCGAACACAACATCATGGTACCACACGACGAACATTCTCCACTTCAGCACACCGGCATCGGTGAAGGACGCATTGAAATTGTTTGTGGACCCATGTTTTCTGGGAAAACAGAAGAGCTCCTGCGCCGCGTTCGACGTGCTCAAATCGCTCGCCAACCTACGCTTATTTTCAAGCCCGCAACGGATACGCGTTATGAAAAAGACGCCGTCACTTCGCACGACTCGAATGCATTGCCTTCCGTTACGGTCAAAGACAGCGCCGCACTTCTGTCTCATTTACAATCACTTAGCAAACCCGTCATGGTCGTGGCCATTGATGAAGTTCAATTCTTCGATGAAGACTTGCCCTCGTTGTGCACGTTTTTGGCCAACAAAGGCATTCGCGTGATCGCTGCTGGTTTGGATTTAGATTTTACGGGGGAACCTTTTGGGTGCATGCCAGAATTGCTTGCGCGCGCTGAAGAAGTGACCAAGCTGCATGCTGTCTGCATGGAAACAGGGAGGCCAGCGCATTTCTCTCACCGCATTGCAGGAGGCGACAGCACCGTTGAAATCGGAGAAAAAGACTTGTATATCCCCTTGACGCGACAAGCCTTTGTAGAGGCTCGAAAGTCCAATGCACCTGATTCAGAGGAGGCGAGCGTATGAGGGTTGAAGCATGGCGCCAATGGACGCGCGGAAAAACGGTGCTTGCCGCCGATGCGCAATCTGATTTGAACGACGTCCTGCTCGTCGCCTTTGATAGTCGTCTGTTGAACCCTCCCCTTGCCGCATCGACCCTGTTCATCGCAATTCAAGGTGCCTGGCACGACGGTCACAACTTCCTCGAAGAAGCTCACCGTCTCGGCGTGCGTTATTTTTTGGTCGCAGAAGGGGCGAAACTTCCTGCGCTTCCCGATTCCGATGTAGTCACCGCACCGGATGTCATTCAAGCATGGCAGTCGCTCGCGACCGATTGGCGACTTTCTTGGGGGAAAACAGTCATTGCCATCACAGGGAGCAACGGCAAAACAACCGTCAAAGAGTGGTTGTCCTCCTTGCTAGCACCCGCTGTTCATGTTCACAGCAGTCCAAGAAGTTACAACAGCCAAATTGGCGTCCCCATGTCCTTGTGGGATTTGCATGACGATCACCAGGTCGCATTGATTGAAGCCGGAGTTTCCCAGCCGGATGAAATGGAACGGCATGCCCGCACCATTCAGCCAGAATTTGGTGTCCTCACGCACCTCGGGTCCTCTCATATTGACGCTTTTGAAGATGAAGAGCACCTTTTAGACGAGAAACTCAAACTGTTCGGAACCTGTGATTGGGTCGCCATGCCTGGCTCATTGATTGAAGCAAAACAAAAGCTCCAGGACCGTGGCTGCAAAGTCATTACATGGGGTAAGGACGAACACCACGAGTTGATTGTTCAAAGCCATGCGACCTCATCCGGTAGGGTCATTCAGGCCACCTGGAAAGAAACCATCTACAACTGGACCTTGCCCTTTTCCAGTGAAATTGGTTTTCGAAACGCCATGACTGCTGTTTTGGTTGCACTCCAATGGGGTGTCAACGGACAACAGGTGAGGCCCGTTCTAAGACGCCTACAAGACCTCGATATGCGCATGCAACGTCTGCGATCACGCAGCGGTGCTTGGGTGCTATCCGATGCTTATACCAATGATTGGGACGCCTTAACATTGGCCTTGACAGACCTAGACCAACTGGCAGGGAGTTTTCCAAAAGCTGCGATCATCGGTCCCATACCGGCGTTGGCACCATCGGATTCATCACGGCTCGTTCAGCTTCTTGAAAGCACTTCAGTCCATCACGTCTGGCTCATCGGACCCACCTGGAATTCACTCCTGCATGCCCTCTTTCCTTCGGGAATGCGCATTGAACATTTCGAGTCCACGGATCTAGCCTTGGCCCACCTTCAAAAACACCCCAATGCATTTTTAGGACAACACGTCCTCCTCAAAGGGCCACGCGTCGAACAATTCGAACGTTTTCATCCGCTGCTATTGCAACGGGGACATATGACACAGCTCAATTTGGACTTGGACGCCGTAGAGCACAATTTAAGGACCTTCAGGGCACACGTTCGACAGCACTCCGGCACTGACACGAACATATTGGCCGTCATCAAGGCATCGGCATACGGCACCAACGGGCCTGCTTTGGCACGTCTTCTTCAATTCCATGGAGTTGACCTCATGGCTGTAGCCTGCACAGAAGAAGGAGTGGAACTTCGTAAAAATGGATTGTCCATGCGGGTTTTGGTGCTGAATCCAGAGCCTGACACCTTCAGCACTCTTCTCCAGTATCGCCTCGAACCGACCTTGCACAACTTCGAACAGCTGGAGTTGTTCTCGCAGGCTGTCGCAACCTTTTCTCCATCAGATTCTTGGCCCATTCACATCAAGCTGGATACCGGAATGCACCGTCTTGGTTTTAGCCGCGATCAGTGGCCTCAATTGCACACCACCTTACAGCAAATTCAGCAGCTGGAGGTGAACTCTGTTTTTAGTCATTTGGCAAGTGCCGATGATGATTCACAAGACCACAGAACACAACAACAATTTCAAGCCTTTCATCAAGCATTGCGTGTTCTCGGGCACGCCAAAGGCGCATTCAAAACGCACATTTTGAACACTGCAGGGTTCATTCGATTTCCAGAACAGGCAGGTGATTATGTGCGCATTGGCATTGGTCTATTTGGCGTACGCGTGGCTGAATTCCCATCCGACTTGGAGCTGCAACCGGCCGTCCAATTCACCACTGTGATCTCAGCGATCCATACGATTGCTCCGGGCCATGGTATTGGCTACGGTTTGACCGATGCGACCGATGCAACTCGGCAGGTGGCCACTCTTCCGGTTGGTTACGCCGACGGGTTTCCACGGCACCTGAGCCATGGAAAAGGCCGCGTTGCCATTCACGGAAAGCTCGCTCCGGTGGTCGGAAAAGTCTGCATGGACATGGTGATGGTGGATGTCACTGACATCCCACTCGCTCAACCCGGTGATGCCGTTGAACTGTTTGGAAAAACGGTGACTATCGAGTCTTTCGCCCAATCAGCCGGAACAATTCCCTATGAAATATTGACCCGAATTCCCGCGCGAGTCCATCGAACTCAGCGCGGAAAATGACCGGTCAAACCACTTCTTTCTTCCCGTATTTGTAGATCATCCGATTGATCCACCAATACATGACAGGAACAATAATGAGTGTCAAGAACGTCGCAAACGTGAGGCCATAAATGATGGCCCAACTCATGGGTTTCCAGAATACGTTGTTGTCCCCACCGATGTATATCCGCGGATCATATTCCGTAATCAACGTGACAAAATCAATGTTCAAACCGATGGCCAAAGGCAACAACCCTAAGATGGTGGTAATCGCGGTCAATAACACTGGACGCAGTCTTGTTCGACCGCCCGTAACAATGGATTCCTCCACTTCACTGAAGGGCAAATACTCCCCCACACCCAATTCACTCCGTTTTCGTTCTCGCAACAAATCGGTGTAGTCAATTAGAACGATTGCATTGTTGACCACCACTCCGGCTAAGGAGATGATCCCAATCATCGTCATGATAATGACAAAGTCCATTTGGAAAATCACCAATCCAAGCAACACGCCAATCAAACTGAAGAAAACACTGAATCCAATGATGAACGGTGTCGTGATGGAATTGAACTGGGCCACAATGATCAAGATGATCAGGAAAAGCGCCAGCAACAACGCCCTTGACAAAAAGGCCATTTCCTTCGCCTGCTCTTCCTGTTGTCCCGTAAAGGCCCATTGAACACCCTCCGGTGTATCAAATTCCGCCAACTCCGTCTTCATTCCTTCCACGATTTCATTGGCATTGGCTCCTTCCAACACATTGGAGCTCAATGTGATGATGCGATCCATGTCCTTTCGTTTGACGCTGCTGAACGTGGTGCTTCGCTTGGCAGTTGCTACGGCGCTGATCGGAACCTCCTTGATCTGACCGTCCGAAGCGCTCCGAAAAATCACCTTTTGGTTCATCAACGCGTCCACGTTGTTCCGCGCTGATTCTTCAAATCGCACATTGATGGGGTAATCATCTTCACCGTCTTTGTACGTACTCACCTCTCGGCCAAACAAGGCGGTTCGAATGGTCATGCCAATGTTTTGCGTCGACAAACCATAATTGCGCGCCTTGGTCCGGTCAATGGTGATGGGCAATTCAGGCTTGCGTTTGTCCACGTCCACCTTGAGTTCTTCCACCCCATCGTATTCCAATCCCCGCAAATATTGGCGCATCGAAGTCGCGGTCGCTAACACCTCATCGTAGTCCTCGCCACGAATTTCAATGTTGATTGGCGGGCCTTGTGGCGGACCATCCGAATTCTTGGTCACAATGACTTCTGCGTCGGGATAACCCCGCAATTTCTCACGGACAGCCGATAACATGTCCCGGGAAGATTGCCCTTTCCGGTCTTGAAACTTCACAAAGTTTACCACGATACGCGCTTTGTGAGGCGTATTCCCTAAAGATGGCCCTTCTTGGGGGTCACTGGTGCCATTGCCCACTTGACCAATAACCGAATTGGCCATATACGCGGTGAGTTCACCTGTCTCTGGATCAATCTGTTTGAAGCGGTCTTCTGACAACACATCCATGATCAAATTCTCAATCTCCTTGGTCACCCGATTGGTTTCCTCAATGTCCGTCCCAATGGGCTTCGTGATGAAAATATTGAGGTATTGCGGCTCATTGGATGGGAAAAACTCCACTTTCGGTGGAAAGACTCCAAGCAATGCAAACGCCAACACCATCAAGCCCGCCGTTCCGAAGAAGAACACCCAAGGCCTCTTACCGGCCAATGCGTAACGCAAAAAGGCTTCGTACCCTCGCTCCAAACGGGGCAAGAAACGGTTTTGGAAAAGTTTGGTGGCTGGAAAGAGTAAGTAAGCGTTCAGGATGGTCAACAAGCCGGCGATGATCAAAATATTGCCAAAGGCTGTAGCACCCAGCAACAAGAAAACGGCACCGAACGTCACCAGTGAAGCAGTCAACCAATGCACCCGCTTCTTGTTGATTTCCTGATCTCCCACACGCATCAAAACCGCTGTCAGGACGGGATTGATAACCAATGCTACAAAGAGTGAAGAACTCAATACAATCATCAGTGTGATCGGCAGGTACTTCATGAATTGTCCGATCAATCCAGGCCAAATGGCCAAGGGTAAAAATGCTGCCAATGTCGTGGCAGTCGAAGCGATGATGGGCCAAGCCACCTCACCCACACCAAACTTTGCAGCACGCAGCGGACTCTCTCCTTCCTCCATGAGTCGATAGATGTTCTCCACGACCACAATGCCATTGTCCACGAGCATGCCCAGTGCTAGAACCAATGAGAACAATACCATCACGTTGAACGTAATGCCTAAAGCACTGAGGATCATAAACGACATGAACATGGACAGGGGAATGGCCACGCCTACGAACATCGCGTTGCGCAGTCCCAAGAAAAACAGCAGCACCCCGACCACCAACAACACCCCAAAAATGATGGAATTCTGCAACTCCTC
Organism: uncultured Flavobacteriales bacterium; assembly: GCA_937881575.1. Taxonomy (GTDB): domain Bacteria; phylum Bacteroidota; class Bacteroidia; order Flavobacteriales_D; family Sanyastnellaceae; genus UA16. Next base: position 21,377 of record CALGEI010000079.1, read on the forward strand.
CACCTGCGTTCGCGTCTGGTCTGATTGGTCGTTGGTAATGGAGACACTCAAGTCCGCCGGCAGGTAGTCCACCTTCGCTTGGTCAATGATTCCGTTGATTCCGTTGGACGCCGCGATGAGGTTTTCCCCGGCACGTTTGATGATGTCCAAAGAGACCACCGGTTGTCCATATTCCCGAGCATAACTCGTCTTCTCCTGCTCCACAAAATGCACGGAAGCAACATCCTTGAGGTACACTGGCGCATTGTTCTCGCTCTTGACAATGACATTTTCAATGTCTGCCATGGAATGGAAATCCCCTTCCACTTGCACGGTTCGCCGAAAGTGATCTACGAGCAGATCCCCACCAGAAATGGTTACATTTTCTTGCGCAATCGCTCCGGAAATATCATTAAAGCTGACCTTCATGGCCTCCGCTCTCAAATGATCAACAACGACTTCAACCTCCTTGTCCATCACACCGCGGATGTCCACTTTGCTGATTTCGGGCAGCTCCTCAATGGCTTCTTCCAACGCTTCCGCGTATCGTTTCAATTCATCCAGCGAATAGTCTCCGGATAAATTCACGTTCATCACCGGCAACAACTCGGAAAAGTTCAACTCAAAGACATTGGGGTCCGCCGGTAAATCATCTGGGAAATTGGGGTCCGCTTTTGCCTTATCAACCGCGTCCTTGACTTTGCGCAGGGCTTCGTCTGGAGTCACATCGAAATCAAATTTGATGTCAATCGCACTGTAACCCTGGATCGAAGTCGATGAGATTTCATCCACACCGGTAATGGAATTGATTTCCTTTTCGAGTGGTCGCGTGATGAGTTTCTCAATGTTGACCGGGCTGTTTCCCGGGTATGGCGTTCCAATGAAAACCTCTGGAATGACCACCTCCGGAAAGCTTTCCTTAGGAACAGTGATGTAGCTGTAAATCCCGCTGACCGTGATGATGGCCATCAAGACGAACACCGTCGTTCTGTTGGACACACTCCAACTACTGAGGCCGAATTCCCTTCGTTTGGGGGTAGGTGTCAAGTTTTCCATGCTCCTTATTCTTCCCCGATAATGCGAATGTTCTGACCGCTTACAATGCGAGTCGCCCCCTTGGAAACCACCTGCTCTCCAAAGGCCAAACCGCCTTGGATGAGCATGTAATCTCCGGAGCCCATGCCCACATTGAGGTTGCGCTTCTCTGCCACTACGGTTCCGTCCTGTTGCGGTGCCGCTACAAACACATAGTCGTGGCCTTTGATGTCCTGTTGAATCAGCGCGCTGGGTAACACCACTGCGCTATCCAAAGCCAAATCCTGCAACCATACACTTGCGTACATGTTCGGAAGAAGCGCCGAACCATTCGGGAGCGGTAAGGTGAGTTCCAATGTTCGATTGGCCGGATTGATGAACTGACCGACTCGACCAATTTGCGTCATCAAGGTGTCCACGCCGCTCACAATCACTTCTGCTGGCATTCCTTTCGAAACCCTTCCAGCGTAATGGTCGCTTACACTCGCTCGAACGTACATGTCGCGTAGATCAATCACCCGCGCCAAAGGGGATCCCGGTAGCGCCATTTCTCCCGTTTTAGCGAGGCACCGATCCAAAATCCCATCGAATGGAGCGCGGATTATCGCCATGTCCATTTGTTCCAGCAACGTCTTCATGCTATTCTCCAAAGCCGTCTTTTGATTCTGAGCTTGCATGAAATCCAGTTCAGATCCAATGCTTTGTTTCCACAACCGCTCCTGTCGATTGAAGAGGTCCGTGGCGAGGTCCAGCTGCGTTTGCAATTCGGCCCTGGAACGATTCAGAACATCCGTGTTGATGCGAATGAGCGCATCGCCTTCACGCACTGGCGCTCCCTCTGAAACCATTACTTCTTCAATGATTCCAGCGAATTCTGCCGTCAAAATGGAATTCATGTCCGTTTCCACATTGCCTTGAATGCTGAAGCGATGAGAAAACGGCTCGGGCTGGACATCAAATACACCAACGGCCATGCCCTTGAGTTTCATGGGGGTCGAAGACTCTTCAGCTATAGGGTCAGCCGTTTCCGAAGAGCCACAGCTCATGAAAACAGTGCTGCTCAGGATCAGCATAATTCCGGTCAACCGGATGGGGAAAAGAAAGGGCATCGAAAAGGGGTTGCGTGATGAGTTCATGAGATCATTCAAATTCTGAAAGCGCACGTTTCAGTTCAGTTTGAGCATTGAGCCAGTCCAAAACAGCCGAGAGGCTATTGCCTTGAGCTTCGAGTAATTGATTTCGAGCTTGTGTCCATTCGAATGAAGAGACCAAGCCTTCTTGGTAGGCAACGTACGATTGATCAAAAATCCGTTGGGCAATCGCTTCGGAACGGGTGCGGTTTTGGTACGCCGCCATCGTCAATTCCAGTGTCAAACGGGCGTTGTCAAATTGCATTTGTGCAGCCTGTCGCATTTGTTCCAAGCCAAGGTTGGCCCGGTCTTCCTGGATGCGCTTCTTTTCGATCTGCTGCTTCCCGCCAAAACTGGTCCACAGAGGCATGCTGAAGTTCACTCCCCACAACTGCACGGGATACCAGTTTCCATCTGCGTCAAAGAAGTTGAACGCGTCCCTTTGGGCGTTGCCTTGGTTGGTGTAAAAGGCGGCAACTTGTGGAAGGCCTTTGGCTTGTTGATTGCGCACATCCAATCGGGCCAGTTCGACAACGGACTCCTGCAGCTGGATGCCGGGCAACGCATTCGCGTTAAACGCTTGAGACAACAACGCCAGTCCATTTTTTTGACTCAAAAGGCCCTCCAACGAGTCCTTTAATTTCAATTCCATTTTCGGATCCACTCCCATTTGAAAACGCAACAGCGCTTGCGTGAGAGGGACTTGAAGTTTGGCAGAAGACCATTCCAACTCCAATTCCTGCATGGCCAGCTCCAATTGATCCACCGCAATTTGGTTGACAAAACCTTCGGCATGCAATTGCTGCGTCTCCTCCAAACTGGTTTGCACCAACTCAAGTGCCTTTTCCAGCAAGTTGACCCCTTCAGCTGCGCCCAGCGCCACATGGTAGGCTTGAGCCACCTGCTGTCGAACCTCATCCGCTGTTCTTTGAATCGATTGTTCTTTTGAATCGGCATACAGTTGAGCCGCACGAAGCCCCACAAAGTATGAGCCACTAAATAACAATTGGGTCGCTTGAACACCCACATTGACCGTGTGATTCTGTCCAAATTGCAACTCAGAAAGAGCATTCGGATCCGCGGGCGGTGCATTCAACACCACGCCTGTTTCCTCTGCAACCCCCGATAAGAAATCATTGAAATACGAAGGCAGACCGAATGCGTCAGCCGGAACCACCTGTGTGGGAATATCAATGTATTGGCTATAATCGGCCACTAGGTTAATTTGTGGGAGACCCGATGCAAGCAACTGCTTGACATCCCGTTCGGCTTGGGCTTGATCCAACCGCGCGAATTGCATGGAAAATGCTTGCTTCAGCGCGATGTCTTGGGCTTCGGCCAAAGTCACTTGAAGGGATTGTGGAGATTGGGCCGATGTCGGGCGCATACCGAACCCTGCGAGCAGGATTAAAAGGAATGAAAATCTCATCATATAGGTTGAAATTCAGATGCCAACTTCTTTTTCAAGTAGTCCAAACCTCGGGGGTTTGAGATAGCATGGATGTGATACATAGCTGATTGCCAATACAATTGAGCAATGGGCTTGTGATTGGATGTGTCTTGAGCCATCTCACGGACAGCCGAGCTCACGGAAACCAGGAAATGAGCAGCGACGGCAGGGTCAACTTCTGGGCGGTACACACCCTCGACTTGGCCTCTTTGGATGTTGCTCTCCACAGCTCCAAGGAGAATGTCATCTCTGGTTTTTACACAATATAAAAACGCCTTCGGATGGTACTTCTGAAGATCATATAAAATGCTCGGGTGCATCTGTGACACCACTTGATGCACATGCTTCATGATGCGAAGTTCACTGTCAATGGCATTGCCTCCCGCATTGGACGCTTCCAGAATGACGGCCTCCAACTCCAAGCAATGCTGCTCCATTGCCAGCTGGATTAGCTCCTTCTTGTCCTGAAAATGTTTGTAAAGTGTCTTCTTCGAGACCCCCAACTCTTTGGCTAAATCGTCCATGTTCACGGACTTGATGCCGAACTGCAAAAAGACCGTCATGGCCTGTTTGACCAAGTCTTTTGCAGTTTGGTGGAGTAGATCAAATGTGGGGCACTGGGACATTGAGGCGGCAAAAGTACTGCCCTCTATCCGCAGCGGAAACGAAAAGTGTGTTAAAACGTTTCCTCTGTGTCAATCAAGGGCCCGATCAATGACGGCATCCGTAGCGTGTTGCGCCACCGTAACCTTCAACAAAGGCTCTCGTTCCATGGCCCGTTGGATTGCCCATTCAGCCCCTTCATTGCGCGCCCAACTTCGGCGTGCTATGCCGTTGTTCACATCCCAATGCAACATGGCTTTCAGTCGCCGCTCAGCGTCAGCGCTCCCATCGATGAGCATCCCGAAGCCGCCGTTCACCACTTCGCCCCAACCAACTCCACCTCCATTGTGCAGGGAAATCCAAGTCGCACCGCGGAAGGCGTCGCCGGCAAAATTCTGTACGGCCATGTCCGCCGTGAAAGCCGACCCGTCATAAATATTGGAGGTTTCCCGATAAGGAGAGTCCGTGCCGCTGACATCGTGATGGTCTCGACCCAAAACCACAGGACCTTTTAATCGGCCGTCGGCAATGGCGTCGTTGAATGCTTTCGCAATGAGCATGCGACCTTCTGCATCGGCGTATAGAATGCGCGCTTGAGAGCCCACCACCAGTCGATTGGCCTTCGCTCCTTGGATCCAACGGATGTTGTCTTCCATCTGCTGGCGAATTTCAACGGGCGCCTCTTTCATGAGTCCTTCCAAAACATCACACGCAATGCCATCGGTCAACTCCAAATCTGCCGGATCTCCGCTCCCACAAACCCAGCGAAACGGTCCAAAACCGAAGTCAAAACACATCGGACCCATGATGTCCTGAACATAACTCGGATATCGGAATTCGATTCCATTGGTTGCCATGACATCAGCGCCTGCGCGCGATGCCTCCAATAAAAAAGCATTGCCATAGTCGAAGAAATACGTTCCGCGTTCGGTGTGTTTGTTGACTGCTGCCGCATGACGGACTAACGAAGCTTTCACACAGGACTCGAACTTCTCGGGATCATGCGCCATCATCTCGTTCGCTTCTTCAAACCCCAAACCCATCGGGTAATAACCTCCCGCCCAAGGATTGTGGAGAGATGTCTGGTCTGAGCCGAGATCCACGAAAACTTCGGCTTCATCAAACGCTTCCCAAACATCCACAACATTGCCGATGTAGGCATACGACTCTGCCCGTTTGCCCGCAACAGAGGCTTTGACTTGAGTGACCAAATCATTCACATCCTCAATCAAATGATCCACCCAGCCTTGTTCGTGCCGCTTGCGTGCTGCGGCCGGATTGACCTCAGCGGTGACACTCACTACGCCGGCTATGTTGCCCGCTTTGGGTTGAGCACCGCTCATTCCTCCCAATCCAGCCGTAACAAACAGTTTGCCGGCTGGGCCCGTGCCTGTTTTATCGTTCATACGCACAGCGTTCAGCACCGTGATCGTCGTGCCATGAACGATGCCCTGCGGCCCAATGTACATGTAAGATCCGGCCGTCATTTGACCGTATTGCGAAACTCCCATGGCATTCATGCGCTCCCAATCATCCGGCTTCGAATAATTGGGAATGACCATGCCGTTGGTCACAACGACACGAGGTGCTTCCTTGTTGGAGGGAAAGAGCCCCATGGGATGGCCGCTGTACATCGCCAAGGTCTGTTCCTCTGTCATCTCACTGAGGTACTGCATCGTCAAGCGGTATTGCGCCCAATTCTGGAAAACTCCGCCATTTCCTCCGTAGGTAATGAGTTCTTCAGGATGCTGTGCAACCGCGGGATCCAAATTGTTTTGAATCATCAACATGATGGCAGCCGCTTGCATGCACTTCGCTGGATACTGTTCAATTGGACGGGCATACACCGCATAATCCGGTCGCAATCGGTACATGTATATTCGACCGAAGTCGATCAGCTCTTGGGCAAACTCTGGCGCCAATTCTCCGTGCTGCTCAGCTGGGAAATAACGCAAGGCATTGCGCAAAGCGAGTTTTTTTTCGTCTTTGGTGAGGATGTCCTTGCGGATGGGCGCGTGGCTCATTTCATTCGAACGCACCCGAATCGCAGGTAAAATTGAGGGAATCCCCTCAACAATGGCTGCGCGAAACGCTTGCATTTCCGTGTTAGAATCGTGCTTCATCGTTTGTTCGTTTTTCCCGTGCGTTTGTCATATCCATATGGGCAGTGCTTGCAACCGCTTAAGCAACAATGACCTCGCTTCAGGTGGTATTGTTCCGTGAAGACCACAAATCCTTCCGGACTGTGGTAAAAATCTCCTGGTTCCAAATCGTCCCGCATGTTGCAAATTTACCATCTATGAATTCGACTGACATCCTCCCTTGGCCAAACCCCAACACTGAGCGTATCTCGTGGTCTGTTGCTGAGCAAGCCGGGGTCGATTTGTGGGTCCGTCGTTTGGACCAGATCCCGGGACCTTCTCCAGGAAATAAGGCTTACAAACTGCATTGGCATCTCGAAAAAGCCGCGCGAACCTTTTCCAAATCATTGCTCACTTTTGGGGGTCCGTGGTCCAATCATCTCCACGCTGTCGCCGCAGCAGGACATGCACGTGGAATCCGAACGATTGGTGTGGTGCGTGGAGAGCGGCCTCAAAACGAAGACCAACTCACAGATACTTTGCGCGATTGTGAAGCGTGGGGTATGACCCTTTTATTCGTGAGTCGTGCGGAGTACAGCGAAAAGCACACTGATTTCTTCAAAGCTTGGCTTCGGGATGAATTCAATAATCCGTGGATTGTCCCGGAAGGAGGAGCGGACGCTTTGGGAGTCATGGGATCTCAGAAAATCATCGAGCCGCGAGACATTGAAAGCCCTTGGGATGCCATTCTCGTATCGGCTGGAACGGGTGCAACGGCCGCTGGACTGGCCATTGCAATGAAGGGAGCGTCTCCATTGGTTGTCTGCAGTGCGCTCAAAGGATGGAGGCCACTTGAGGCAATAGAGACCCTGATTGCATCCACTTTGAATGACGAAGTCTGGGCTCACGAACTTATGGACAACATCCATGCTTGGGAGGACGCGCACGAAGGCGGATTCGCAAAACGAACACCTGAATTGATGGCCTGTTTAACATCTTGGGAAGATGAAACGGGCCTGCAATTGGATGCGTTGTACACGGGTAAATTGGTGTTGGCTTTAAGTAGAATTTTGATTTCAAACAGTCCCAGCCGGCCGCGATTCCTCGCTTCAGGCTCTCGCATTTTACTCATGCATACAGGTGGTTTGCAAGGAAATCGGTCGTGGCGAACGAAATACAAGCGTTCAGGCGCACCGTGATGTTCCGCGCACTAAATTTGACACTTCTCATCCATCAAGACCTCTTTTTTCGCATTCCATGAGTGATTTCCTTCAGCACGAATGTGGCATCGCAATGATGCGGCTTAAGAAGCCTTTGCAGCATTACATTGACAAGTATGGCACCGCATTTTACGGTCTCAATAAGATGTACCTGCTTATGGAAAAGCAGCACAACCGAGGTCAGGATGGTGCTGGCTTAGCAAACATCAAATTGGATGTTCCCGCGGGAAGCCGCTATATCTCGCGGGTCCGTTCCGTAGACTCCCGACCGATCCATGATGTGTTTTCGCGCATCATGCCTCGATTTGAGGGCTTGACCACCGAACAACTCCAAGACGCTGACTTCCTACAACGTGAATTTGCCTTCACCGGGGAATTGTTTTTAGCGCATCTGCGTTACGGCACCTATGGAAAAAATGAAGTGGAGAACTGCCACCCTTTTCTCCGTCAAAACAACTGGAGAACGCGAAACTTGGTGGTCGCCGGCAACTTCAACATGACCAATACGGACGAGCTTTTCCAGAAGCTGGTCGCGTTGGGACAGCACCCGAAGGAGGAAGCCGATACCGTCACCATCTTGGAGCGAATTGGTCACTTCCTCGATGAAGAAAACCAACAGCTTTTTGACAAGCTGAAGAAGGACGGTATTGACGATCACCGTGAAATCAGCGTACGCATTGGCGAGTCGCTTGATGTTCAGAAAATACTTACACATGCGGCCAATTCATTGGATGGCGGGTATGTCATGTGCGGTCTCATTGGACATGGCGATGCCTTTGTCATGCGTGACCCCAATGGAATTCGACCTGCGTTCTGGTTTGAAGATGATGAGATTGTCGTGGTGGCCAGTGAGCGACCGGTCATCCAAACAGCTTTCAACTTGACAGCAGATCAGATCAAAGAAGTGGCTCCTGGACATGCTTTGATTATTAAGCGTGACGGTTCTGTTTCCATGCCTCAGGTAAAACAACCCGGCGAGCAGAAATCATGCAGTTTTGAGCGAATTTATTTCAGCCGAGGAAACGACGCGTCCATCTACCAAGAGCGCAAAGCCCTTGGGAAATATTTGGTGCCTAAAATTCTCGAGGCTGTGGAGCACGACTTGGAACACACGGTCACCAGTTTTATTCCAAACACCGCTGAAGTTTGCTTTTATGGTCTCATCCAGGGGATGGAGGATTATCTCAATCAAGCCAAAATTGCTCGAATTATTGGATTGGGGTCCAATCCAAATCCGGGAGAAATCCAAGAGATTCTCAGCGAGCGCATGCGCGTTGAAAAAGTTGCCATCAAGGATGCGAAGTTGCGCACGTTCATCACAGAAGAAGCCAATCGGGACGACCTGGTAGCGCACGTTTATGACATCGCTTATGGCACGGTTGAAGCTGGCGTTGACAACCTCGTCGTCATCGATGACAGCATCGTACGCGGTACGACCTTGAAAAAGTCCATCCTTCGCATCTTAGACCGATTGGGTCCAAAGCGCATCGTCGTCGCCTCCAGCGCTCCGCAAATTCGATACCCTGATTGTTATGGCATTGACATGGCGCGAATGGGTGATTTCATTGCCTTCCAAGCCGCGGTCAGCCTGATTAAAAAACGCGGTTTAGAGCACATTCTTGACGAAACATACGCCGCGTGCAAAGCACAGATTGAATTGTCGAAAGAAGAAAACGTCAACCAGGTGAAGGCTGTTTATGAACCGTTCACAGCGGAAGAGATCAGTGATGAAATCTCATTGTTGCTGACTCCTGAGGGCATGAATGCTGAAGTCAAGATCGTCTACCAGAGCATTGAGGGGCTGCACGCCTCCTGCCCAGATCATAAAGGCGATTGGTACTTTACAGGCGATTTCCCGACACCGGGTGGGCACAAAGTCGTGAACCGTTCGTTTGTCTATTACATGGAAGGCCGAACGGAACGGGCCTACTAACTCAATGTGTGATCACGAGGCGTTGCGCTTCTTTGGATTCGCTTGACCGAACGACATAGACGCCATCAGGCAATCCACTAACATCCAAGATCAAGGCTTGTTGGCCCATGGTAAATCGACTTCGTAAGGCAATTGTGCCCTCCATCGCCACGACTTCGATGATTTCTCGACTAACATCATAGGGCCGAACCAACGTTACCTTGTCTGAAGCCGGATTCGGCATCATCGCCCAGCTCGCCAATGGTTCCGCATCCTCCACACCCAGGACATAACTGTCGATCCAAATCGTGTATTCTGAAGAGTTGGATACAGGCGTTCCACCTACAGGAACATCATACGTGGAAACCTGTAGGGAACCCATCAGCGCAAAACTGTAGTCACTCGATAGATAAAAGTCCGAGACAGCAGTGATCTCGTAGGTTCCTAAGAACGTGGAATCCAAGAGAATCTCTGTGCTTTGAACATGATAAACATCCTCATGGACCTGCCCTCCAGGAAGGGTCAGCGTTCCCGAAGACACGCACTCCGTCTCAACCGACCCCGTTCGATAGACTGTGATGCCCCCTGCACCATACTCACAGGCATACGTGTCTTCCCACACTTCACCTGGTGCAAAAGGATAAGGAAAGGATACAGCAGGGTCGGAATAAATCACCACCAACGCTCCAGCCGTGCCGCCATGGTAAGTGAATCCCTCGTCGAAAGAATAATAGAGCTGCTGGGAACCATCATCAAATTCATGGGTCGCGTTGGGAAAAGATTTGCCCAAAGAAGAGCTCGGCCCATCCTCGATAGCGTACGAAATCGTTTGCATCGGAACCAGTGCACTGAAATCCCAAACCTGGTCTGAACTCCCTGAATCCTCTATACTCATGTACATCCCAACCTTCTGAACAAACGATTCTCCGGCTTCCACGGGGGGCGATATGAGTTGAGCATTTAGAACGACTGGGGCCAAGACTAACAGGGGAGCAATGAGGCGCAACATGAATTCTAAGGGTTGGTTTCAAGCCAAATATACTTCTATCCAGCAGGTCTTTTAGAACCGGACAACTTTGAAAAAGTCTCGAAACAAAAACGCCTCCACTAGGGAGGCGTCTCTTTGTCTATGTACCCGGAGTGGGAATCGAACCCACACTCCTTTCGGAACACGAGTTTGAGTCGTGCGCGTCTACCAGTTCCGCCATCCGGGCAAGGGTCGACAAAAATAGTAAAGGATTCGTAGCAATCTGCAATTATCTGCACGTTCTTCGCGCGGCGAAACGTTTACCCCTTCGCAAGACACCCATGAACGGCATCCGAAACATTGCGATCATCGCACACGTTGACCACGGAAAAACTACGCTTGTAGACAACATCATTCATCAGTGTCAAGCAGTTGATCCTCGGAAAGAAACCGGTCAACTCATACTCGATAACAACGATCTCGAACGTGAACGCGGCATAACGATTCTCTCAAAAAATGTTTCTGCAAATTGGAAAGGGGTCAAAATTAACATCCTTGACACCCCTGGTCACGCTGATTTTGGAGGTGAAGTAGAGCGTGTTTTAAAAATGGCCGATGCCGTTTTGTTGGTTGTTGATGCTTTCGAAGGGCCCATGCCACAAACTAGATTCGTGCTCGGAAAAGCCATCGAGTTGGGGCTGAAGCCGATTGTAGTGGTAAACAAAGTCGACAAGGAGAATTGTACACCCGACATTGCACAAGAGCAGGTTTTTGACTTGATGTTCACCTTGGACGCCACCGAAGAGCAGTTGGACTTCCCTACGGTCTATGGTTCGGCCAAAATGGGATGGATGGGTCCCGATTGGCAAAAACCTACCACCGATATAACGCATTTGCTGGATGTCATCCTCGAGCACGTGCCTGAGGCGCCATACCGCGAAGGAACTCCGTTGCTTCAAATCACGTCCCTCGATTACTCCAAGTACACCGGTCGTATTGCAATTGGGCGTTTGTTCCGCGGCGACCTTCATGCGAACCAGGATTATGCGTTGTGCACTAAAAACGGAAATCGCAAGGCAAGGGCCAAGGAATTGTTTGTTTTTGAGGGTTTGGGCAAAGAAAAGGTGGACCACGTGCGAAGCGGAGATCTCTGTGCAATCACAGGAATGGATGGCTTCGAAATCGGCGACACCATCAGCGACCTCGAAAATCCTGAGGTCATGGAGCGCATCGCAGTTGATGAGCCAACCATGTCGTTGCTCTTCACGATCAATACATCCCCTTTCCTTGGACGTGACGGAAATTTGTTGACCAGCCGGCACATCCGCGAACGACTGGACGCAGAATTGCAGAAGAACCTAGCGCTTCGCGTCGAGCCGACGGACAGCGAAGACAAGTGGACCGTTTACGGACGTGGTATTCTGCATTTGTCTGTGCTGATCGAGACCATGCGTCGTGAAGGATACGAAATGCAAATTGGAAAGCCTCAAGTGCTGTTCAAAGAGATTGACGGCGTCAAACACGAGCCGTTTGAGCATCTTGTCATCGATGTACCCGGCGAAGTCGCCAGCAAGGCAACGGAGCTGGTAATGAAACGCAAGGGAATGCTCCAAGTCATGGAGGCCAAAGGCGAGTTGCAGCACATGGAATACCGAATTCCCTCCCGTGGGCTCATCGGTTTACGGAACCAAGTCTTGACCGCTACATCTGGAGAAGCTGTAATGACTCACCGCTTTGATGGCTATGAGCCGTTTGCTGGAGAATTGACTTCGCGCTCCCTCGGCTCCTTGGTCAGCAAAGAAGCGGGTCAATCCCGTGCCTTTGAAATTGACCGTCTGCAGGACCGCGGAACGTTCTTCATCGATTCAGGACAGGACATCTACGCAGGCCAAGTCATCGGCGAAAGTTCACGCGACAACGACATGGAATTGAACCTCGTTCGTGGAAAGCAGCTCAACAACATGCGATCGTCAGGTACCGACAAAAGCCTCAACATTGCTCCACCCCGAAAACTTTCTTTGGAAGAATACATGGAATGGATTGGCGATGATGAGTACCTTGAGGTCACTCCGAAGGCGCTTAGGGTAAGGAAGGTGACAGGGTAAAAGGTGTTTTACAACTCGTAACGGGTCAATAACCACCAAAGGTTTGTTCTTTACAATGTATTGAAAACAACGATGTTCAAACTTCTTAGGTCTCTGCTAATCAATTGGGAGTTACACCTCCAACTAATAAATGACACTGAAGATTGTTCTAATCTGCGCCAAAAAGAAAAAAGAAAATCACATTCAAGGACTGAGATTATCAATTTTATAGCCTCGCAAAGAAAATCCTTAAACTATCTCGAAATTGGCGTAAGGAGCCCTGAGGACAATTTCAACCAAATACAGGTAGGCTCTAAAACATCCGTTGACCCCGGGCATGAGTATGTCCCAAACCCGGTAACACATCAAATGACCAGCGATGAGTTTTTCAATTTCTGGAAAGAAACCAAAATGCATGTGTTTGATCTCATCTTTATTGATGGGCTCCATTTAGCGGAACAAGTGGCGAGGGATATTGAGTCCGCTCTTGCAATGTCCTCGTCAGATGGTGTTATATGCCTTCACGACTGTAATCCGCCAAATGAGTATTTCGCGAGAGAGAAATACCGCGCCAATAATCCCGCAAAAGGGTCTTGGAATGGCACAACCTACAAGGCAGTGTGGAAATATGCGTTTGAGGGAGAGTTTCAATTGAAAATAGTTGACTGTGATTGGGGGGTTGGTGTAATCGATAAGTCAAAGCCAAAATCTCCCGAACAAAACCAAAACCCCTATTTCGAATGGGATAGGTTTCAGAAAATACGAACTGACGCTGGGTTTTTGGTGAGTTTCTCTGAATTTCAAGAGTGGATTCAATTGAAACATAAAGTTGAGAGATGAGTTCTGCCCAAATGGGGGAAAGTGTCAATACAAGCCAGAACACATCTCCCCAATGTCAAAGCTTCGATGAAAAAAACACTTATCATTATAATCACTTACAATGGAATGCGGTGGCTTCCAGATGTCCTCGCTGAGATTGGTAAGAGCCCTCACTATGATGTTTGGGTAAGAGATAATGGTTCTACGGATAAAACACGTGAGTTTCTAACACATCATGCTTCTGTTTCTTTTACAAAATTCGGAAGCAATATTGGGTTCGGTCGTGCCAATAACGAGGGTTTAAGTTTTGCGCTAGAACACGATTACGATTCCGTGTTTCTTCTCAATCAAGATTGTCGAATTCATTCAGATGTGTTTTCTTCTCTCAGGTATTTCGGATTGGCCAATCAGGAAAATGTTACTTGTCCAGTTCAATTGAATTGGGATGGCCTTGGCGTCAATTTCAATTTTGGTGCCCGATATGCCCCAGGTTGGGCTTCACACAAGGAATCCTTTGAAGTTTATTTTGTAAATGCTGCCGCTTGGTTCATTCCTATCGGCATAATTGAAAAAGTCGGTGGATTCAATCCGGTCTTCTTCATGTATGGAGAAGACCGTGATTGGGGTCGGCGACTATTAGCGATTGGAGGACGATTCACTGTGCTTCCTAGCCTTTTCTGCTACCACAAAAGCTCCGTTCAAAACCAACGACAGAACAAAATTCAAACAAATCAGAAAATTATCTTCTCCCAAGAAGTGACAGAATTCTTCTTCTCCCACAAAAACTTCCATGAATGGAGGAACGGGTGGTTTAAGCGCGCTTTGAAAAGATCGTTTCGTCGGAAACAGTTGTTCAATACGTTCACACTCATAAACCCGATTGCAGAAGTCCTGGTCTACCGCCTTTTCCAGATAAGCCATCCAACTTGGAGGGAAGTGAGAAAACAGTCCACATTCTCAAGGCCATTTCTTCTTGACAACTGAAATTTACCCCAGCAAGTCCAGTTCGCGATTGACTAGCCACTTCTTGCGCTTGACCAAGCTCGTCTGAGATGCGTTTCCACCGTGAATGCGACAGCATTGTGCAGGGTGTATACCTCTGAAAAAAGTAACCGCTGGTTCTGCATATTCGGCCCGCAACAACATCTCGGTATCACCCGCAACTCGAACATCCATAAATCCGCCCAATCGATCCCAAACGTCTTTTGACCACAGCGACTGTGCATGCGAAAGCACCCGGCGCTTCATTGACTTCAGCCGATCATCCCATCGCTCCAAAATAACACGAACGACCCCTTGATCACCACCAATACACTCAAGAGTATGCTGCAACCAGTCCTCATAAGCCACATCGTCCGGGTCAATGAAGGTTACATGGGTCCATGGAATTTCTCTCTCGTTCGCCTTTGATATTGCCTCATTTCTGCACGCATAAGCCCCTTGATTTTCTGCTGCTTCAAAACTGATGATATTGTCCCCAAGATGAAGCGTCGACAACGACTTCTTCAACGGATGTTTTGGAGAACAGTCATCGCCTATAATGAGAGTCCAGTTTGAAAACGTCTGCGCTTGAATGGATTGAATCATTTCTATCACCCACTCAGGATGCTCGTAGTAAGCGCAAACAACAAGAACATGTGTGTCCTTAGGAACTGGTTTTGGAATAAATGACTTTTTACGTTTTTTCCTGTCTTGTTCCAATTTTGCCCATTGCAGCATGGGAATTACCCCCACTAAACGCAAAGCAATTACAATTCTGATTCGAATCTCTTGCATTATCCCCATCACAGTTGAATTAGAAATCTGCTTCCCAACACTTCGCTAACTCCCACACTGATTCGCCCCCCATGGTACTCCTCAATGATGCGCTTGCATAAAGATAGTCCCAATCCCCAGCCCCTCGGTTTGGTCGTGTAGCCTGGCTGGAAAATTTCCCTTCGTTTGGCTTTCGGAATTCCGGGGCCTGTATCCGATACTGTAACCAGGACTCCGCCCTCCTCTCCTGCCTGAAGTGCGACTTGGATTTTTCCATCGCCATCCATGGCGTCCACCGCATTGCGGATGAGGTTTTCCAAGACCCAACTGAACAGTGGCGGGCTCAATGGTGCTTGCAGATCACGATCCGATGCCTCAAAAGTAAGTTCGACATTTTTTGACACCCTCGGGCGCATGTATTCGACCGTCGCTTCAATCACCGCAGCCACATTCAGTTCCTTTAAAATCGGCTTCGATCCAATCTTACTGAACCGATCAACCACCGTATTGAGTCGAACGATGTCGCGGTTCATTTCCGTCAGGTAATCCGATCGCACCCCTTGATCTTCAAGTAAGCTCACCCAGGCCATCAAAGAGCTCAGCGGCGTACCCAATTGATGTGCGGTTTCCTTGGCCATTCCCACCCAGACCTGGTCCTGTTCTGCCCGGCGAAAACTGCTGAAAATGAGGTAAGCTACAAACGTGAAAACAGCGATGAGCACAAGCTGAGCAAGTGGATAATAACGCAGCTGGGTCAGAATAACAGAGTCCGCATAATAAATGTAATGGCGTCCCTCACCTGGTAAATTCACTTCAATAGGATCGTTTGAGCCTGCCATTCCTGTGAGCAAAGATTGAAGCTTTTGCGCATCTCCTATAGCAGTGGAGTCCACGCGCTGATAGCGAATCACCTCCGTGCGCGAGCTGTCCGTCATGATCACCGGAACCGAAGCGCTGTTGATCACTGTCTCACTAATGAACGAGTTGATCAAGTCTTGCATAACGTCCTTCAACTCACTGAAACGGACACTTTCATCCCAATAAACCGTGTGGCCAACATCGTTGAATACAATCGGGTCATTGGCAGCAGACATGACTCCTTTTAAAGAGTCGAGGCTCACCCCTGCTGGGGTGTTAACTTGATACAACAGCTCGTCGTTACCATCATAAATCAAAACCGGAATCGTCTTGTTTGACCACAGGTAATCGGTAATGAACGTGAGGTCCATTCCACGAGGTGGGTCATTGATCAAACGGTATGCATCAGCCAATCGGTCGGCCTTTCCTCTTTCCTCTGTTCCAAGTTCCTCGAAGAGCTGTTGGGTGTAACCAACCAATTCAGCGCGTTGAACAATGGCTTCAGACCACAAGTGCACTTTATTTTGTTCCTCCTCACGGATGCGGCGCGCCATGTCATTGGAATACCAAAGAGTCACCAACACAATGACCGCCGCGGCAGCCAGTAAAAAACGCTTCCAGCGCTGTTTGTTGGAATAGACGTTCATACAGTCAAATCAATTGTATGCAGGACAAGGAATGGTTCTGCCGCTCGGCTTGCCCGAACAACCGTTGATGCCAATGACGATTTCATGGGTCCGCGGGCCTGCACCACTCAAAGGAGAAACGTTCATCTCATACGCATATCCAATTGATAGGTATTCTAAGACTTTAATTTGAGCGGCCACCACAAAAGCACTTTGTGTGCGGTATCCAATACCAACACCCACCAAATCGTCATAACGCGCCATGGCCATCACCTCCGCAGATACCGGAACGCCTTTCGCCATGCGCACCTGGCCCGATGGTAGGAACATCCATTGGCCGTCGAGCTCTACTTCTGACCCGGCCATCATCACCACGTGTCGCCGCAACTTTCCGTATTGGCTGATCTTCTCCATGGACGGTTGGGTCACATTTTGGATGGTCAGTCCCGCATACTTCGTGCGGTCGTAGAACCAAACACCGGCGTCCAGCAACGGGGCGAGAAATTGACTCGATCCGATGATCGCTGGATCATTGGTTCCTTGCACTTCAGGCATGTCCAGTAGGCTGAAATCCAGTCGGTGCTGGAAAAAACCTGCACTCAAACCCATGGCCAGCCGCGCGCCTGTGGACAATCTTAGGTTGTATGCATAGGCGAAGTTGATCGAGGTATACCCCCATGCACCCGCCTCGTCCGACTCAACCCGACCACCAAACCCGTGAAAATTCTGTCCTTGAGCGGCCATTTGTCCATGCAGGTTGGCAAACGAAGTCTGCGGCGCGCCTTCAATTCCAGACCACTGATTCCGGTAGCCCATGTGCAAATCCATGCAACCCAAAACACCCGCCATAGCAGGGTGGTCTTGGAACGGATTCATCATCGCAGTCGTTCGAATCGGAAACTGTTGAGCTTGGCCTGAAGCGGTGAAGAATAAAAACACCAGCAAACCCGCTATACAAGGTGTGTGTAATCGTTTCATCGGATAACGCTGATAAAGCCGGTGATGGTTTGAAAATCAACAAGCAAAGGATCGTTCAGGTCGATCGCATAGTAGTAGGTCCCTTCGGGAACCTCTGTTCCGTTTCGCTTCCCATCCCAAGGTTGAGAAGAACCAATGCTTCGATGGACCAGTTGCCCCCATCGATCAAAGATGCGTATATCCGCCAAGTCATAAGACAGCAAGCCCTCGATGGACCAGAGGTCGTTGATGAAATCTCCGTTCGGTGTGAAACTCGTGGGGATGCCCAGTGGGTTGCCCACCGCGATGGTGACTGCGTCTGTATACTGACACCCTCCGAAAAATCCTGAAACCGAGTACGTCGTCGTAATGCTGGGTGAGGCAATGACCTCATCGCCGGTGACGGCCGAAATGCCGTAGTCAGGAAACCAGGTATAACCCAAGTCTTCATTGCCTCCGACAACGGTTAAGGTCACCGATTGTCCGGGCGCAATGTTGGACGTACAACACGCATTGATCGAGACCGCTTGGCCCGATAAAATCAGAGAGGCGTTGCACGGCGTTGTCGATGGATCATGTGTCGTCCCGATCAGAATCAAATAGGTCGTGTTGGGGAGCAGTCCGTCCGTTTGTAGGGAGAAATTGCCCGCCATCTCCGTGCACGGAGAAACCATTTCATAAGCAGCGACATCGCACAAGGCTTGTGGGTTGGGCTTGACGATCACGCACTCAATGACATCGTCAACCCCATCCGTTTGACATGCGACACCCGTGATGTCCAAGGTGGCCGAACCCGTATTGATGAAATCACCATTCGACATGAACTCCAGTACAGTGACATACGGTGAGTTCAAACAATCCATCTCCAAGTTCTGCAAGAAATTCAACGTCACCGGTTCAGGGATTTCGCCGCAAATAGGAACCGGATTGCTGCAGTCTTGAGCATGCAAGGCGCCCGTCAAGGTCAACAGGGTCAAACCGAAATATATCTTCATAGCATTTAAACGCTTCATGGTTCCAATTCATACGTGACCAACGCCACTCCTTTCTCAACCGCCACTCCAGCTTCCACACCGACGCTTGCGATGATACCCGCCCGAGGGGCACGAATTACATTTTCCATTTTCATCGCTTCCAACACCAACAAAGCTTGACCTTCCTCGATTGTCTCATTGACCGAAACCTCCACAGAAAGCACCTTTCCTGGCATGGGAGCCAACACCTCCATTTCCAATCCGACCTCCGCGTTGCTCATCCCCATCGATTCCAATAGCAGCATCTGCCGATCGAGCACCTGCAACTGACGTTCTACGCCATTGACCCGGATCAATACATGTCCTTGGTTGTCCGGTCCTTCGACCAGTTCTACTCGGAGATTTCGCAGGCCCATTCGCACATCAAAAACCCCGTCTCCGACGGGTTTCCAATCCCATGAAGAGGATTCATCTCCCTGAACCTGTTCTGTTTGGCCATCGGGCCAGCGCACTTCCCATTCCATGTAGGCAAGTTAGGAGGATTTTGGAGCGAACTTGGGGGCGTGTTCGGGATTTACATTCACATTCCATTCTGTAGAACTGCGTGTCATTATTGTGACTTCCATTTTTCTACCCAACTCGACCAGTTGGCTGAAATGGAAGGCGCTTTGATGCAAGAATTGCAGTGGCGCAGTCAAGAAGCCACTGGGGCCATTGGTACAGTCTACTTCGGTGGCGGCACCCCTTCGATCTTCCCTGTTGATGGATTGCAGCGGATGATGGACTCCATTCATGCTCTTTCCAACACCATCGAAGAAGTCACGCTCGAGGCCAACCCAGAGGACATCACACCTGAACGGCTTGACGCGTGGTTGGCGATGGGTATCAGCCGCCTTTCCATTGGCGTGCAATCTTTTGACGACAACATCCTGCAATGGATGAATCGGGCGCACACCGGAGACGAGGCAGCGAAGGCCATTCGAATGGCATCGGAAGCTGGGTTTGAGCACATCACGGGAGATTTGATTTATGGGCTGCCCGACCGGTCCACTCAGGATTGGGAGCTTGACCTCGATCGCATGCTGGATCTCCCCATTGACCATTTATCCGCTTACATCCTGACCATTGAGCCCAAAACGGCCTTGGGCCATCGGGTCAAGCAAGGGACCCAAAAAACGGCTGAGGATGAGGCGGTTTCTGCGGCTTACCACACACTTTGCGAACGGACCGGCGCTGCTGGTTTTGAGCATTATGAAGTGTCCAATTTTGCGCGTTCCGGTGGGCACGCATTGCACAACCGGAATTATTGGAAAGGTGTTCCTTTTTGGGGCGTTGGGCCAGGGGCGCATGGATTTGACGGGGTCAATCGCTATGCTCATGTTTCCAACAACCGTCGGTATGTCCAGTCCATTCTACGCGCTCAATCCATGAGCGATGTCCCCTTGGAAGTGGATGTGCTCAAAGCCTCTGATCGATTCAATGAACGCGTCATGACCGGATTGCGAACGATGGAAGGCATCGACCCCGAAGCACTGAAACGGGAGTTTGGACGCGACCCACGTGTCGCAGACCAAGACGTTTGGAAACAGTCCCTGCAGCAACGCGATTTAATCACCCTGCCCAACGGGTGCTTTCGCATTCCGGAAAACCGCTGGTTGTTCGCCGATGCCGTTGCTTCCGAATTCTTTTGGGTCAGCGAGTGAATCAATCCGTTTCCTGAAGGCCTGCTCCATTCAAGGCTCGTCGCTTGAGGGCTGCATCCACGAAAACAGCGCCCACAATGATCATCGCTCCGGCGTAGAACCAAGGGCCCATTTGTTCTTCAGCTCCAAAAATCCAGTAAGCGAATACAATCGCATACACCGGCTCCATGTTGATGGCCACCGCCGTGGTAAATGGAGTCAGTTTGCGCATGACTTCGATGCTCATGAGGAAAGCAAACGCCGTTGCTAGGCTTGCCAAAAGACCCAGCCAAAGCCAATCCGACGTTGGGACATTCCAGAATTCCGGCGTGCGTCCCGCCGGTTGCAAAAGGAAGATAAAACCCAACACTCCCGCCGCACTCAATAGTTCCAGCCGCGTCAAGTTTGCCGCATCGTACTGCCGAACCAACACGGAATTCAACGTGCTAAAAACAGCGGCTAAAAACGCAGAAATCAACGCCAAACCAATCCCAGCGTAATATGCTTGGGCTTCCAAAGTGAACTCACCACTGACCATTTTTGGTCCCATGAGCAGGACCAGTAAACCAAGCAAAATAGCCAATCCAAGTACCATCTCGCGCCAATCCAGTTTTCTTCGATGCACAAGGGGTTCTATGAAGCTGACAAACAACGGCGTGATTGCAAGCGTTGCCAGCGCGATGGACACATTGCTCACCTTGATGGCAGCAAAAAACGCAATCCAATGAGCCGCCGCAACACACCCCACTAACCCCACTTGAACTGCTGTCTTCGGTTTGAACTTCACCGTTTTATTTCGCAGCATTAACCACAACATCACCAGAATTCCTCCGATGAAAACACGCCAAAAAACAAGACGCTCCGCCTCCAGAGAAATTAGTTTTCCCAGGATCCCAGTGAACCCAAAAATTAGCACAATGAAGTGCAACATCCATGAACTCTGTCTGCGATTCATAACGGCAAATCTACCCGTAACTTCGTCCACATGATTCCATTCTCTTCACTTCAAATGCGTAAAAATTTGCTCGCTACTTGCGGCATCGTTTTAGCATCTTTCGCATCCGCTCAAATTTTATTAGACAATCAATTCAATGATTGGAGCAATGTGACTCATTTTGAAGCGGGCGATGGCGTTGGTTCGTTTGTTTCGGTGGGTGTTACCAGCAACGAATCATGGTTGTTTGTGCATGTTATTCTGACCGATGAGGTCGGGCTGGACGAGGAGGTGTTGCCCAATGACCTCAAGATCTTGTTGGATTTGGATGATGACCTGGAGACGGGCGTTAATTATGCCGACCTGGGTTTGGGCGTGGACTTGCTTGTAGATTTACCCAATCGTCAGGCCATCCGATATACTGGCGGTACAGGAGCAGAATCACTCAATGACATTGGGCTGCACGTCTCGCCAACGTATAGCGCAAATGAATTCGAACTGGCTTTTCACCGTGAATCCACTGAAGTTGTCGATTCCGATATTCGTTTGATGTGGTACAATGGGGCGACCGGTGAGGGTTTCCCTTCGGGAGGAGCGCCACATGCCGTCAGCGAAGCATTGAGTCCTTGGCAACCACAGAGCTTAGACCGAGCAGATGGCACGCTCAATCGTGTCGCGTTTTGGAATATGAACAACCGCATGGATCAGAGCGGTGCGCAAGCCTCAATGGAACGCATCTTGCAAGCGATCAACCCGGACATCATTGGTTTTTCTGAAGTCAGTGACGAGTCGCCCAACTTTGTTGAAGGACTTCTGAATCAATGGTTGCCCCTAGAAGACGGCGCCACGTGGAACGTCATTAAAGACGATTACGATTTGATGGTCGCAGCCAAAGGTTCGATTGTTGAAGGGTATGACGAAGTGTATCGACAGTTTCCTGTTCTTGTTGAAGGACATGCCGGTTGGGGCGTTCCGCTGCTCGTTACCAGCAGCCACCTCAAATGCTGTGGTGGCAATTCCAGTGAAGCGCAGCGTCAATCCGAAGCGGATGAATACATGGCGTTTCTGCGCGACGCAATCACAGGAGAAGGCAATGGTCCGACGCTTCCTGCCAACACGCCTTTGATTTATGGAGGCGACTTGAATATGGTGGGGCTCGCTGGTCCTATTCACACTCTCAAAACAGGTGATATCAGCGATGAGGACTCCAATGGAGCCGACTTCACCCCCGATTGGGACGGTTCTTCACTGACAGAATGGCCCCTGCTACAATCCGATTCACCCATGGATTATACTTGGACCAACACTTCCGGAGAATGGATGCCCGGCAAGCTCGACTACCTCATCACTTCCGACGCCTCAGCGACCGTATTGCATGGATTCACTTTGCGCACTGACATCATGAGTTCTGATCGATTGGCTCAATATGGTCTTCAGTCCGGTGACGCACTTTCCGCGTCTGACCATTATATCGTCGTTGCTGATCTCGGGCTGGGATCGCTTGTTGGGACCTTGCCTGACTCAGACGAAGATGGCACTACGGACAATTTGGACAATTGCATTGACATTGCCAACGCCACTCAAAACGACTTCAACAACGATGGAGTGGGCGATGCTTGCAGTGATTCCGATGGGGACGGCATCAGCGACGCCCTTGAAATCACCCTCTACAATACCGACCCCTTGAGTGTGGATTCCGATGGGGACGGTGTGGTAGATGGATTGGAGTTGTGCGTTTGCAGCACGGCCAATCTGTGCCCAGGAGACCTCACCAACGATTTGGTCGTGAGTGTTGGAGACCTGCTGCTGCTGCTCGGTTTGTTCGGATCAGCTTGCTGAACTGAGCTCTTTGGTAGGGCCTACGACTTGACCAATTTGTATTGCGCCCAACCCGATTTTGTTCCGACAGAAACCACATACAAGCCAGCGGGCCAACCTTTTGTCGAAAACGATGTCACGCGTCCGTTGATGGTTTCATGATACACGCGTTTGCCTTGTAGCGTGTGCACTTGGATCGCTTGCACTTCAATCGATGACTCCATGAACAAGACGTCCTGAGTTGGGTTCGGCCAGAAGCGCGTATTGGATGTCATTTCGTCCAAGCCGACCACGATGATCTCAACCGTTGCAGTCGTCTGATGCAAGCAATTGCCATCGGTTCCGTATGCGACTAGCGATATCTCGTACGTGCCATCTTCCGTGTAACCGAACTCTGGTTCAAAGGCATCGCTGGACTCATTGTTTCCAAAGTCCCAGTAGTAGCTGCTCGCGCCTTCGCTGTTGTTGGTGATTTGAAGCGGTCCATCGTTTGGATTCCAAGGGGACACAATGTCAAAATCAGCATAAACCGGTTCCGTAATGTCAGATTGATAACGCGGAGAGATGCGATATCCTTCAAAGTATGGCGCTTCAAAGTCGCGTTGATCAGCAATGCCAGACACCAAAAATGTGCCCACCGGAGCTTCCGTCAAAAACAGATCTGTATTGGCGTCAATGCGCATGGTGTAAACCGTATTGCCTGTCGTGATATCCACCTCAAAACTGGGAGCACTGTTGGTCCATTGAGCTGCGTCAACCAACTCCACACACTTCAATGTGACGACATGCGACTCGGTTATTTCATCCAATGTTTGAATCAATTCGGGTTCTTCGGTCAGGAATCCTGACCCTTCATAGATGACTGTATCGGCGATAATCTGGGTGAGTCCCGCAAATTGATGGATCGTTCCTCGGATTCGAAGGCTGTCGCCAGCAACCACCTGATTGTAACCGAAATCTGAAATTGGACTGAATACATTGATGCCGTCCGTCGCATCGATTAAGGTGAATTGCAATCCCGCCGGATAGTCATTCCAGCCATGTACAATTCCACGCAACTCACAAGAAACACCCAGGGAATCCGTGATTCCGAGAACGCCATCAACCGTTCGGACATCCGCGATGTTGTAAACCGGGTATGTTAAATCGGAGGGCTGAATGTGGATGGTCACCGTGTCGATGAGCAGGGTGGCTTCACCACTGGTGATTGTGATGGACAACTCAACAGTCTCTTCGCCTTCTGGATCTTCATCGTTGATGGCCGCGAAAGTGAACGACTGGTCATTCAAAGAGCCGATTGGGAAGGTGTATGTGGGAAGTGGGAAAACGGAAGGGAAGTCAGAACCCGCTTCAGCTGAACCGCCCACAACATCAACCACTACGTTGACGTCTTGCAGCGGGTAGGCGACTTGCATGACCACTTCAGCTCCTCCCCCTTCAAACACATACAAATCCGTGGCAGCGAATCCGATTTCCATTTCGGGTGAACCCGTGCACGTTGCATTGTGAAATCCAATAAAGTCAAAGGTATCCGATGGATAAACATCCCATTGGAACTGCCCCAAATCCCAATCTGTCGTTCCCTGGGAAACGTTGGCCTTCCGCACCAAAGTGTATTCTGCCATTTCCCCGTTGCCTCCATCCACTTCAAACGCTGTTCCTGGATCAACACCAAACTCCCCCATCTGATCAATGATCACACCGTTGTGGTACAACAAGATGACGTCATTCCCATTGAACCAAGTCACTTGGCTGACCAAGTCACCAGCACCAAAGAGTTCGGGTGCCGCCAACGTATTGACAATCACAAAGACGTCGTTGGGTTCAATCATTCCCTCCAACACCTGGGTATTCGTTGCTGCGCTCGCTCCGTTGTTCCAGGTTTCCATGCTGTATTCTGATAGATCAATGGCTACTGGGGACGGGTTGTACAGTTCGAATGCTTTGTTGTTGCTGTTGCCTTCAACGTATTCGGAAATGAAAATCTCCTCACAAAAACTCGCGCTTTCACAATCCAAGATCTGCACATCCAAATACGACGAGCTCAAGCTGTCGCACTCCATGCCCATTACGCCAGACAAAGGTTGACCTGCTTCCAACGTCGTCGAATCAAACCCGCCTAAAGCGCTAGAGCCCCATACTTGGTAATTGCCCACACCCAATTCGCTAAAATCATATTGCGGAAACGCGATGGTATCCAAAATGGTTTGTGAGTCGTCCGTGATGACAAAAATGTACTCAGCTTCAACCGCTTCTGAAGTATAACCAAACGTAATGATGGCGTTTTCCAATCCATCACAACCGAGGGCTGAAGGAGTTCCACCTGCATCCGTTACAATTCCACCGTCGCACGCGGGTGGGCTGCAGGTAATGCCCTGGATTGCGATTGTGTTGATGCTCATCGATGCACAGCCTGTTCCAGAAACCAATGCAGCTGGCTGACCCGGTTGAATCGAAGATTCAGCCAAAGGTGCGTCATGCGATACACCCCATACTTCAAGTTCTTGATCGCCAAACCCTGAGAGGTTCACCGCCGAACCTTCAAAAACAGCGAGGATGCTTTCGTCTAACGCATTCACAACCAACAATGTCAAGTCCACCGTCGGCACATCCGTTGAATGCACCAGTTGAACCAAAACCAATTCGTTGTCCGTGCAAACCGATTCATCTGAAGCGTTCAACAAGGCCAATTGACCCCCGTCGCATTGCAGGATATTCGAGTAACCCGGTGTTGGTGACTGCAACTCGAAGGCCGCTGGGTCCACTGGAGCACCCCCGTCAGGAAGTCTAGAGAAACTTTGGAAATCAGCCAATCCCTCTGCGCTTTCGTTGAGCTGAACACCACCCGGAGTCAAAACGTCCAAAAGAGAAAGCATAGGCGGTTGGTTGTTGCCGTATACTATAGCGTCCAGTAGGTCTGAGTTCGTTACGGCTGTACCATCCGGAAACACCGATGCGCTCGCGTCATAAATCGCGACGGCTTCTTGTCCCACTTGAAGCCAGTTTGTTTCCTCAATGATCAAGTCTGCTTCCGTCATGGCGGGTCCGCCGATCAAGAAAAATCCAGCTGCATCCAGAGCATAGCCGCTCAAGTCAATCGTCAGGTTGGATTGTCCGTTTGAACCGTTGAATACCACAACAATGTACCCATCGAGATTTTCGTTCGGATTGCCAATCAACTCGACAAATTCCTTGTCATCAACACCCTGCATTGAAGGGTCCAACTCATTGATAATTAACTGAGAGCTCGCTTCCAATGTCAGGAAGATTACGAAAAAAATCAGGCTGAAATAGGGAGACATCTTCATGACGAGACTGCTGAATAATTGACCTTGCATTGCGTTCGTAGATTCATTGATGAGGCAGACAAAAGTACGTGCAGAATGGCTGTTGTTGAATGTGCCTGTTTTCGCTGTCCGCATGCCGTAACTTTAGCCTTCATGAGAGGTTCCTCTTTGTTGATCCAAAAACTGGATGTTTTCATCCGAAAGTATTACCTCAATCGCTTGATGCGCGGGGTGCTTTTGGGTGGTGGATTGTTGCTTGCTTCGGGCTTGTTCTTGTTTTTGCTCGAGTACTTCGGGAATTTTGGAATCCTCGGAAGAACTGTGTTTTTTTGGGGGCTGGTCTCCGGAGCACTCTTTGTGCTCGCTCGGTTCATCTTCTGGCCTTTGCTTCAATGGGCGCGAATTAGCAAAGGGCTGACCTACGAACAAGCCAGTGCGCTTGTTGGAGATCATTTCCCTGAAATCAGTGACCGTCTTTTAAACACCCTTCAACTGCAGCAACAGTTGCAGGGATTGGCTTCCGTTAATTCTGATGTTTCGCTGCTTCAAGCCTCCATCGAAGAACGCACTGAAGCGCTCCAACCCTTCTCGTTCCAACACGCCGTTCACTTGCGTGATAGCCTGCCGTATGTCTGGTATGTCCTACCTCCCATCTTGGTCATTGCGACCATTCTGTCATTCCGACCCGAAATGGTTCAAGAGCCCGCACAACGAATTTTGGCGCATCGTCAAGATTTTATTCCAGCTCCTCCTTTTGCATTTCAACTGGCTACCCATCCGTTAACAGTCCCTGCCGCACAGTCCTTTACAGTCGCGTTTGACGTGATTGGTTCCACCGTCCCTGAGGTGGTTTTTTTAGAAAGCAACGGGAATCGTTTCCGCATGGAGCGAGCAGGTGATCGTCAATTCACACACACCTTCCCAGTGGTGCGCAACTCGGTTGATTTCAGTTGTTCGGCCGCAGGCGTACAGTCTGAATTGTATACCCTTGAGGCCTTGCCCGTTCCCACGCTATTGAGTTTGAGCGTGACGACCACCGCCCCCCAATACACCGGGCGCGGAAAAGAAACCTGGAGCGACATGGGCAACCTTCGAATACCGGAAGGCAGCATTGTAGAATGGCAAGTTCGGTGCAAGGACACGCAGTCTCTTCGCATGAGACTCGGATCGGAGAACATCGAAATGGGGCTGCAGGCCGCTTCAACTTTTACCTTCCAAAAACGGTTCACTGATTCTTCACCGTATTGGTTGATTCCTTCCAATGACCAGGTGGGTTCCACAGATTCCCTGCGCTACCTCGTACAAATTATCCCCGATCTCCATCCGTCCATTCGAACAACAGAATCCATGGATAGCCTCGCTCGCTCTGTGCGGCGTTTTTCGGGCGAATTGCGCGACGATTATGGCTTCAGCTTGTTGCGTCTCGCGTACCGTTGGTCCTCTGTTTCCGAGCGAATAGAGGACGAATTGGCCACGATGCCCAATACCATCAACACCAATGAACTCAACTACATTGTTCTAGATCAACCCTCCGGTGCGATGGATCGGTTTTATTTCGAATGGAACTTATTGGATTTAGGGATCCAGAAAGGAGACGCCATCGAATATTGGTTTGAAATCTGGGACAATGACGGTGTCAATGGAGCCAAGGTGGCTCGTTCTTCGACGATGACCTTCAACCCTCCGACACAAGAAGAGTTGAAAGAGGAGCGCGACGCGGCCAGCTCAGACATCAAGAGTAAAATGGAAAGCGCTCGAGAAGAGGCCGTTTTATTGCGCGAAGAAATGGAGCAATTGAACCGTCAACTTCGAGAAGATGACGAGCTCGATTGGAAAGATGAGCGTGCTATAGAGGAGTTCATGAAGCGCCAGGAGTCCTTGCAAAACCAATTGGATGAGCTGCAACGCGCCAATGAACAAAAGGATGATCGGGCCAATGAGTTTTCCCCTGAAGAAGAGCGGTTGCTTGAAAAACAGGAGCAGCTTCAAGAGCTCATGGAACAAGTGATGAGCGACGAACTCAAGCAACTCTATGAGGACATGCAGCGCCTGATGGAAGAGATGGACCCGGATGTTTTAGAAGAAATTCAAGAACAATTGGAGTCCATGGAGGTGGATCAAGAGTCACTGGAAAAAGAGCTGGATCGGGCGCTTGAACAATTCAAGCAACTTGAATATGAGGTCAAGATGGAGGAAGCTTTGGATGAACTCAAGGAGTTGGCTAAAAAACAAGCTGAACTCGCTGAAGAAACCCGCAACGAGACTGCTCCGAATGACTCACTGAAGGCCCAGCAAGACTCGTTGAATCAAGCATTTGAGGAGTTGAAAAAAGAGCTCGATGAATTGGAAAAATCCAATGACGAGCTCGAGAATCCAAACCCGACCATGGACCGCGCAGAGGAAAACGAGTCCATCCAAGAAAAAATGGACTCTTCCTCCGAACAACTCGAGCAAGACAAGAACAAAAAAGCTGCTGAAAACCAGCAAGAGGCCGCTGAAGAAATGCAACAAATGGCAGAGCAAATGGAAGCCATGATGCAACAAGAGCAGGAGGAAACACTCGAAGAAGACATGGATGCTTTGCGCGCGCTGCTTGAAAACATTATTTCTCTCTCGTTTGATGAAGAAGGGGTGATGGAACTCGTTCGCAGGACCAACGAGGACGACCCTCTGTACGTTTCACACGGTCAGACTCAAAGACGTTTAAAAGACGACGCACGCATGGTGGAAGACTCGCTGTTTGCCTTGAGTCTTCGCATCACCCAGTTGGCCCCATCGGTCAACCGCGAAATTGGATTGATCAATCATCACATGGACAAAGCATTGGCTGCATTTGGAGATCGCGTCACAGACGAAATCAACACCAACCAGCAGTACGTGATGACCAGCTTCAATAATTTGGCATTGATGCTGGACGATGCGTTGCAGCAAATGCAACAATCGATGTCTGAATCAAAACCCGGCAGCGGGAATTGTGAAAAGCCCGGCGGGAACGGAAAACCCAAGCCCTCTCCTAGCGCTGGTGACATGAAAAAGATGCAGAAAGCACTGGGTGATCGCCTCGAAAAAATGAAGGAGTCCATGGGCAAAGGCGCAAAAGCAGGGCAAAGCGGAAAGGAACAACGTGAGATGAGCAAGCAACTCGCTCAAATGGCAGCACAACAGGCTGCGCTCAGACAAATGGCCGAGCGAAAATCACAAGAACTCAATGAAGACGGTTCTGGAGATGGCAAACAATTGGGCGACATCGCAAAGGAAATGGAAGAGCTTGAACGAGACCTCGTCAACCGTGACGTCACCTTGGAAACGCTTGAGCGACAACAAGAATTGATGGTCCGTTTGTTAGAGGCAGAAACCGCAGAGCGCATGCGCGGTGAAGATGACAAGCGAAAATCCCGGACCGCGAATCAAAACCTCAGTGAGGAACCATCTCAACTCATTGATTATCTTGAGCTTAAAAACAACGAGCTTGAATTGTTACGAACAGTCCCCCTTGAATTGGATTCCTATTATCGTGACCGAGTCAACGAATATTTCAATAATTTGGACGTCACGACCCCTGAATTGAATCCGCGGTAACAATCTTTGGAACCATGACCGAAACCATGCAACAACTGCAATTCCACTCTCAGCCCGAAAACATTGCTGTAATCGAGCGATTGATTGATGAAATCCGAGACGGACATTCCTTTCAAGAGGAGTGTTATGGGGATGTGCTCATCGCTATGACCGAAGCCGTCAACAACGCGATCGTTCATGGCAATCGCCTCGATGAAAACAAGCTCGTTTTTGTGGAATATGAATTGCGCACTGCCGATCTCTATTTTAAAATAACAGACCAAGGGCCTGGTTTTGACTTCGAGCATGTTCCTGATCCCACTGCGCCCGAAAACTTGGAGAAACCCAACGGTCGCGGTGTGTTTTTGATGCGCCAGCTTTCGGATGAATGCACGTTTACGGACGAAGGACGCGTCGTTGAGATGCTCTTCAGTGGCGTTTTCGCCACGACCTGATTGATCTTCCCTTTTGCCTTTCTCATTTCACAATGCGGACCACCCTTATCGTTGTCCGCAGCGACGATTGATTAAAAATTGGCTGACTGCTGTGGTCTTCGACCATCAGAAAACAGTCGGGGACATCTCGATTGTATTCTGCACTGACGCCTATCTCTTGACCATCAATCAAGATCACCTCAACCACGACTACTACACGGACATCATCACGTTCGATTACTGCGAAAGCAGCGTTGTTCATGGTGAACTCTACATCTCCATTGACCGTGTAAAGGACAACTCCAAAACCCACAAACAATTGATTTACAATGAGTTAATGAGGGTTGTAGTTCACGGTGTGTTGCACTTGCTCGGACATAAAGACAAGACAACAGCAGATGAGGCCAACATGCGCAAGCTGGAGGACCATTGGCTCCAAGCGCTCCATAATATCACACCGTAATGCACGAAACATACGACGTCATCGTAGTTGGAGCTGGACATGCAGGCAACGAAGCAGCAGCAGCAGCAGCCAATCTTGGCGCACGGACCCTTCTCATCACGATGAACATGGGGGTCATTGGTCAGATGTCCTGCAACCCTGCTATGGGCGGGATTGCCAAAGGTCAGATCATCCGGGAAATCGACGCGATGGGCGGCTACTCTGGGATCGTCAGTGACCACAGCGCCATTCAATTCCGGATGCTCAACAGATCAAAAGGTCCGGCTATGTGGTCTCCGCGCACACAAAATGACCGCATGCGATTCGCTGAAAAATGGAGATTGATGCTCGAGGGCACTGCACTCCTTGATTTTTGGCAAGATGCGGTCACTGGTTTAGTCATCGAGAACGGCATTTGCTGCGGCGTCCAAACGCAACTCGGATCAACCATTCGAGCCCAATCCGTCGTCGTCACTGCGGGGACCTTCCTCAATGGCTTAATGCACATCGGTGAAAAGCAATTCGGCGGTGGACGTGCTGGAGAGCGATCAGCTGTTGGCATCACGGAACAACTCGTCGAGCATGGCTTTACGGCAGACCGTATGAAAACGGGGACACCTCCTCGTGTCGATGGTCGAAGCATTGATTACAGTGTTCTCGAAGAACAGCTTGGCGACCCTGACCCTCGCCGCTTTTCCTATACAGAGACCCCTTTATTGGCTCGACAAATGAGCTGCCACATCGCACATACCAATACGGATGTGCATGACATCCTCAAAGAAGGATTCGATCGATCACCCATGTTCAATGGCCGCATTCAAGGTCTTGGACCACGCTATTGTCCCAGCATTGAAGACAAAATTGAACGGTTCCACACCAAAGACTCGCATCAGCTATTCGTTGAGCCCGAGGGATGGGAGACCGTTGAAGTGTATGTCAACGGCTTCAGCACCAGCCTCCCCGAAGACATCCAGGTGAAAGCCCTTCGCGCTGTTCCGGGGTTTGCAGGCGTTAAGTTCTTTCGGCCTGGATATGCGGTCGAGTATGACTTCTTCCACCCCACCCAACTTCATCACAGCCTCGAAACGAAAACAATCAAAAGCCTGTTTTTTGCTGGTCAAATCAATGGCACAACAGGCTATGAAGAGGCCGCTGCTCAAGGTTTGATGGCTGGAATCAACGCCGCACGTTCCACGTGGAACAAATCACCCGTTGTCCTCAAACGCAACGAAGCGTACATCGGAGTTCTCATCGATGATCTTGTGACTAAAGGAACGAAAGAGCCTTACCGCATGTTCACCTCTCGAGCCGAATACCGCATTCTATTGCGACAAGACAATGCTGACCAGCGCCTCACTCCGCTCGCTCACGACATCGGTTTGGCGCATGCTGATCGCTTGAGGAAACTAGAAGCCAAGCAGGACTCTATGAGAAAATTCCGAACGCGTTTAGAAAAAACCAGCGTCAGTCCTGACCAGGCCGCTGGTCTTTTAGAAGCAATTGACAGTGCGCCATTGCAACAGAAGCAGAAGGCCATTTCCATATTGAACCGCCCCGGAGTCAGTGTACAATTGCTCATTGATTCGCTCGACGAAATTTCAGTCGCCCAAAAGGAACTCAAGCTCGATGCCGAGTCCCTTGAAGCCATGGAGGTCCAAATCAAATACGCCGGGTACATCGAAAAAGAACAAGCCATCGCCGATAAACTGCAGCGGCTCGATTATGTCCAGATCCCCGCAGATTTCAATTACCACGCGTTGGAATCGTTGAGCAGTGAGGCCAGAGAAAAACTCTCGGAAACCAAACCAGACAACTTAGCTGGGGCTTCCCGAATTTCCGGTGTGAGCGCTTCCGATTTAGCCGTTTTACTTGTGCACCTTGGTCGTTGAGTCATGTTTCACGTGAAACATTCAAAACTTCCCGTTTTCAGCCTCACCATCGAGCTCTGCACTCCTTCGTAGACAACACCTCACCGCTCTCTCGAAACTTGTTTATCACAAAACATTGATTATCAGGTAGTTAAAATCAAAGCACTTGCGCTACGTCTGCTTATGCCTCTTGGCCCCAAGCGAACTACCTTTGCGCTTCCAAAAAGAACAGATTCATGGACATTCAAAACATTCTTTCCACACTCGGTATTCAAGATCACAATCACGGTGTCATGATTGGAACCCGTGCTTTCGGTGGTGGGGCTACCATCGATTCAATTTCACCCGTTGATGGCAAGCGCATCGCATCCGTTTCCAGCGCAACAGCTGCTGATTATGCTGAAGTCATGAAGCACGCACAAGCCGCTTACCTTTCTTGGAAGCAAGTGCCCGCGCCGAAACGAGGAGAAGTTGTTCGTCAATTTGGAGATGCCTTACGCGCTAAGAAAGACGCCCTCGGTGCCTTGGTGAGTTACGAAATGGGTAAATCACTCCAAGAAGGTTTGGGTGAGGTACAAGAAATGATTGATATCTGCGATTTCGCTGTTGGTCAAAGCCGTCAACTCTATGGAATGACGACACATTCTGAGCGCCCATTGCACCGAATGTATGAGCAATACCATCCCATTGGTGTAGTCGGTATTATATCCGCTTTCAACTTTCCAGTGGCCGTCTGGGCTTGGAATACCGCACTTGCTTGGATCTGCGGTGATTCTTGTGTTTGGAAACCATCCGAAAAAAGCGCGCTCTGCTCCATCGCATGCCAGAACATCTGGAATGACGTCGCTACTGCGAACGATGTTCCTGCTGAGCTCTCTTGTGTCGTGAACGGCCTTGCAGACGTCGGTGAGATGATGAGCAATGACCCGATGGTTCCTCTCGTGAGCGCTACAGGCAGCACCCGCATGGGCAAGGCAGTCTCCAAAGCAGTCGCTGGTCGGTTGGGACGATCGTTGCTGGAGTTGGGAGGAAACAACGCCATCATCATTGCTCCGGATGCAGACCTGAAGATGGTTGTGCCCGCAGCCGTATTTGGAGCTGTTGGAACATGTGGCCAACGCTGCACGTCTACACGCCGTATGATCATCCATAGCTCCATTTATGAGCAGGTTAAAACCGTTCTCAAAAACGCATATGGCCAGTTGAAGATTGGAAATCCTTTGGATGAGTCCAATCATGTTGGTCCATTGACAGATCAAGCCGCTGTTAAGATGTATCTCGACGCCGTTCAGGCCGTCAAAGACCAAGGGGGAAGCTTCGTAGTTGAAGGGGGTTTATTGGAAGGACCGGGATATGAAAGCGGTTGTTATGTCAGCCCTAGTATCGCTGAAGCGTCCAACGACTTAGCCATTGTTCAACATGAGACATTTGCCCCACTTGTTTATTTGATGAAGTACGACACGCTTGCTGAGGCAATCGCTATCCAAAATGGCGTTGCCCAGGGCTTGTCTTCTGCGATCATGACCAACAACTTGCAAGAAGCCGAGTGGTTCTTGTCGGCCAACGGTTCTGACTGCGGTATTGCCAACGTCAACATCGGTACCTCCGGAGCAGAAATTGGAGGCGCATTCGGTGGCGAAAAAGAAACTGGAGGAGGCCGCGAATCTGGTTCTGACGCTTGGAAAGCATACATGCGTCGTCAAACCAACACCATCAATTATGGAACGACCTTGCCATTGGCGCAAGGCATTTCATTTGATTTGGGTTGACATGAGACTTGGTGTTATTGGGTGGTTTTGGGTGGCTTTCATGCTTGGGTGTGTTGATCAAGATGCCGCTCCTGTCAATCAGGAAATTGCGTTTCTGCTCAACGATAGCACCCAGGCTGTTTTTCCAATCATCCTGAAGAACTCCGTCTTTGAGTTGCAAAATGGAGGAGAGGTCATGTCGTTGAATCCCATCAATGACACCACCTATCTCGTTCCTGTATTCGGTGGTTCTTGGGTTGTTCATCCTGACAAATCCTTGGGTATTTGGACCGACTCCTTGCGGTCTTCTGATTACCATGTTGACTTTCAAATTCAACCCAAAACACCACGCAACAACCGTGGTGAGTTGCCCAATGGGACATGGGACATCTGGTTCGGTGAAAAAGGTGCCGATCAACAAGCAGAGGGACAGCTCGATCTCAAAATCGAGGAGGGAGTACTTCGCGGAACGATTCGCACACCCACAGGAGATTACCGGTTTTTCTCTGGGAGTTTTACTGATGGATCACTCCACATGCAAACCTATGACGGGGCGCACCTCTATTGCATTCAAGCGTTGTTACGAGACAACCAATGGGTTGATGGGCATTTTTACAGCGGAAACCATTACCACACAACATGGAGTGCTGTTTCCGCCGCGCCGTGGATCACAGACGACGTTGTTCAAATCGTCGAAGTCACCCAAAATGACTTACGGTTCAACAGCTTCAACGTTCAAGGAGAACTGCAGCCCGTTTCTTTGGTTCCCGATTCCAACCAAGTGGTGGTGGTTGATCTACTCGGCACGTGGTGTCCCAACTGCATGGATGAAGTTCGGTTGCTTCGAGAAATCAAAGACAATCACCCACATGTTCGGATCGTTTCTGTCGCTTATGAACGCGACACCCTTCCGTCCGATGTTTTTCGTCGATTGGCTTTCTATGCAGCACAGCTGGACATCGATTGGGAAGTTTATTGGGGGGGACGTGCTAGCAAATCTGTTGCTGCCGCAACATTCCCGTTTTTAGACGAGGTCATCAGTTTCCCAACCACCTTGTTCATTTATCCCAACGGAACCATCGCCATCCACTCTGGATTCAATGGCCCCGCTACAGGTTCTGCTTACGAGGCAGAGCACGAACGCTTCACTCACCTCGTTCACACGGGCTTATCGTTTCAAATCGACCCTTGATCAGCGTTCTGGGAAGTCATTCTCGACATTCACCTCAATCCGCTTGTCTTGATTGGCCAATTGCCACGCCGTGTGAAACACGAGTTTCCCAATTTCAGCCGTCTTTTCGTAATGAATTTTCTCTGGATCATCCCCTGGTTTGTGGTAATCCTCATGCACTCCACTGAAGTAAAAAATAACCGGGATGTTGTGCTTTGCGAAGTTGTAATGATCAGATCGATAGTAAAACCGATTCGGATCATCCGGTGCGTTGAATGTATAGTCTAAAGTGAGTTTCGTGTGCGCGGTATTCGCGTTCTCGCTCATCTCATGCAACTCCGTCGAGAGCTTATCCGAACCAATCAAGTAAACATAGCGATCGTCATCTGGGTGTGCTTCATCCGTTCGGCCGATCATATCTATGTTGAGGTTTGCAACTGTGTTTTCCAAAGGCCATACAGGGTGATCAGAGTACCACTCGCTTCCCAACAACCCTTTCTCTTCACCCACCACCGTCATCAGCAACACACTGCGTCTTGGGCCTTCTCCTGCGTCTACAGCCGCCATAAATGCTTGAGCCAACTCCAGGACTGTCACGGTGCCTGAACCATCATCGTCTGCTCCGTTGTGAATTTCACCATCAATGATACCTACATGATCATAGTGGGCTGTAATCACCACCACCTCATCACGCAACACAGAGTCCCGACCCGGAATGTATCCCAACACATTTTGCGTGTTGAATTGTCCTGAGCGGTCATTTAAATTGAAAGACCAATTCCCTAGCGGCAACAACTCCGCTAGCAATTCAACCCCTTTCAATTTCTTCTTTTCAATCTTTTTCCAGCTCTTCAAGGATGATTGCTTCCACCAGCCTGCTGTAGCGCTCCCTTCCATAAAGAATGTCGGCAATCGTGTTCCCTCTGTTTCTTTTGGGTCAGGTTGATCCAAACGCATCGATTTGCGCATCAACCAGGGTTTTAAACGGCCTTTATAAGCATTCAATCCTTCACCAATAACCACCAGAGCCCTTGCTCCATTGGCTTCTGCATTCAATCGCTTCTTCTCTAAACCATCTCGCCAATTCTCTTCCGCAGCACCCTTTGTTCCAGAGAACACGATCGCCACAACCCCGTTAAAATCCTGACCTTCAAAATCCTTTTCTTCACCCCACGACGCAAACACCATGGGAAGATTTTCCATGGATTTATCACGCATTCCTGGGTAAAAAACATAGTCCTCTAAAAAATCGAAAGACGTACCTGAGACAGTCAGGTCCCCTCCTAGGATCTGCGATCGCACCATGGGTACATCTTGATAATAACCTGCTTCCTGATACGGTTCAATGCCTACGGATTGAAAATAACTCGCTATATAAGCAGCTGCTTTTTCACACCCTGGTTCACCGGTTTCTCTGCCTTCAAACGCATCACTCGCTAAAACCGTCAAATGATTTTCCAAATCATTCGGCTCAATGGTAGCCGCCCATTTCGTTGATTGAGCAGACAACGAACCGCACAACCCCATCAACAA
Source organism: uncultured Flavobacteriales bacterium (assembly GCA_937881575.1). GTDB lineage: Bacteria > Bacteroidota > Bacteroidia > Flavobacteriales_D > Sanyastnellaceae > UA16. The sequence goes on from CALGEI010000079.1 coordinate 58,302, forward strand.
CGCGAGTCCCGCACACGCTATTTTACTCACCCGTTCATTGTGTCGTCCCCCTTCGAATTCCTCCGATAAAAAAGCCCGGACAACTTCCAAAGCTTCTTCTTCTTCAATGAATCGCGCTGGGATACAAACCACGTTGGCGTCATTGTGCTTTCGAGTCAATAACGCGATTTCTCGATTCCATGCAATCCCAGCACGCACCGATTGGTGCTTATTCGCTGTCATCGCTACACCGTTTGCCGATCCACAAATCAATATTCCACGGTCCACCAATCCGTTCTCAACGTCAAGCGCTACTTGGTGTGCATGGTCCGGATAATCCACACGATCTTCTGTATCCGTGCCGCGATTGGTGACTTCATGCCCTTTGGATATTAACTCCTCTGTGATTACCTTTTTCAGTGCCGGCCCGGCGTGATCGCCACCTATCGAAATGCGCATGGATTCAAATTTGTAGCAAGGTAATTCACAACAAGACCGTTGATATCGTTAATCTTCGGTTTACAACTCCTAATAACTCCAACTTGCTATTCCAATCCTCTTCACCTAAGCCACCAATCCTCTAAACTTTCCAAATAATTTCGTTGGAAGTTTTAGGCTCCTTTATCACCCAATTTCATCCATTTACAGACAACTTGCATCAGTGAAAAATTCACACAGTGTCCGTTTATACCGGAATGTTCATGAAGTCGTTAAACCATTGATTTACAACCTCAATTTTTCAATTACACTGTTAAGAATCCACCTCTAAATTGTTTAGAATTCAAAAAACACAGGCCCATTGAACTTCATTACCAACCGTTTCAACAGCCCTATAGTTACTATGAATTATTCTTTAAGAATATACTTATATATACTATGTTGTTCATTCATAATCTCCGTTTCTGCTCAGCCTGAAATTGAAAATTGTGTCTGGACAACCTTTACTTTTGAGAATGGAAAAAAAGCAAGTGAAGGATGTTTGGTGGATGGGCAACCGGAGGGTGAATGGACAACATATTTTGAAAACGGAATTTTAAAAAGCAAGGGATCACGGAGTGAATTTGAATTGGATGGATTGTGGGAATTTTACCATGAAACTGGAGGCATACAAAGGCGAGTAGAATTTTTTAGAGGTGAGAAAAACGGGAAAGAGTGGAGTTATTCTGAAAACGAAACGCTCCTCGTAGAAAGCACATTTGAAAGAAACGTCCAGGTAGAAAATCAACTCATTTACAACCCGAACGGGTGGTTGAAACAACGCATTCCTTTCGATGCAGGAAAACCTCATGGATGGGGCAGAGAGTGGGCAGAGGACGGTCGGGTTATTGCATTACTCGAATATGATCAAGGGCGGTTGAGATCCACCCAGCGCATCAATGCATTGGACGAGCAAAATCAAAAAAAAGGAACCTGGATAGAATGGAATTCCATGGAACGTAAAACGGAAGAAGGTCCTTGGCGTGCAGGAAGGAGACATGGAATTTTTAAATTCTACGATGCTTTCGGTCAGCTGGATTATTTGGAAAAATTTGAATATGGTGAGGTGGTCAAAGACGCAGAAGCGACCACACCTGTTGATGTAAGAACAACAGTTCATAGCAACGGTGTTATTGCCACACGAGCAACCTATTCTGAAGGCGAAATGATTGGAGTATGGAGAGCTTACAATGATCAAGGAATTCTTGAGTCAGGTGCGTTGTATGAATCCAATAGAAAGGTAGCAGATGGAGTCACCGATGAGCAGGGGCGACGCATTGGTGCATGGATTTGGTACGATGAGATGGGCCAGAAAAAATCGACTGGAAATTATATTCTTGGTCAAGAGGATGGAGTGTGGCAATACTTCAGTCCTACAGGTCAAATGATACAGGACGGTTCCTTTCGAAATGGTTTATATCACGGTGAGTGGACGTGGTATTATCTAGATGGTTCTGTTCATCGCAAAGAACGGTATCGCAAAGGCAAAGAAAATGGAGATTTCACAGAGTGGAGTGACACGAAATCACTACTGAATAAAGGCCGGTATGAGAATGGTTTGAAACAAGGAGTGTGGATTGAAGATGTCAATGATCACCGAGAGGAAGGAAATTATTTGGATGGTTTAAAAAACGGAGAATGGAAGCATTTTGATGCGGATGGAACGGTGCGATTCAACGGTAATTTTAGTTTTGGAATCCCGGATGGAAAACACATTTATTCTCGTGCGAATGGAAGTACCTGGCGGATCGAACGGTATGAAGGAGGTGTGAAAGAAGGAAAATGGAAACTTTACACGGAGGAAAACCTGATTGATCAAGTCATTGAATACCATCAAGGAGAGATGATAAAAGTAGATGGCCAAACCATTCAAACAAGAAGAGAGCGTCGGATTACAAAGGAATTGAAGACAGAAGAATGACCATGAAAAAGGAAGGCACATTGTATTCGTGGTTATTTGCATTGAAGGATGCCTCGGCAGTGTATCAAAACGGTAACCTTTTGGAATCGAATGACCTTTTTGATCAATTCTTAAAACTCAATAGCGCTGAAATTTTAGATTGGGTGGGTTCAGGTGAGCATAAAGAGTCACGGTTCAATTGGCTGGATATACACCATCAAAACCAGGTAATCGAGGCTTCAAAGCGTGCGATTTCAAATCAAGAAATCTTGGTCACTCTCCGGGATATCACATTGATTGAATCACTGAAAGAGGCACACGACACCAATGGAAGGTGGTTTAAAATGCTCAGCAATTCAACAATGGAGGGCATTGTTTTGTTAGATGACGATCGAGTGATCGACGCCAATGAACGGATGGTTGAAATTACAGGTTTCAACGATGTCCAACAATTATTGGAAGCGGGCATTTTGGGTTTATTTCATCCAAGAGATTGGAAAAAACTATCGATTCGCCCAGGTGAGGTATTTGATTTTGAAATCGAAACCACAGGGGGATCGAAAATCAACATCGAGGCACAAATCACAAATTCGACTGACGCATCAGACACTTTACGCTCGCTTGTGATCCTGGATGTTACAGAAAAAAAACGAATCGAATACGACTTACTTCAAACAAAGGAACGGTTTCGGTTATTGGTTGAATCGAGTCCGATTGGATTGTTTCTGGTTGTTCAAAATCAAATTCAATACACCAACCAAGCGGCGTGTGATTTGTTAGCAGTCAACGATGAAGAGTCTGTTTTTCAGGAAGACATTTCCTCCTTGTTTATTTCGACCGATCAACAGCGTATTCAAGAAGACATTGGAGCAATATACAGCGGTGAAAAAA
>CALGEI010000080.1 GCA_937881575.1 uncultured Flavobacteriales bacterium
GTTCAACAGCAGATCGATATACGTGCGCCGTCCACTGATCATGAAGGAGGCCTTGTCCTTGACCAAGGGGCCTTCGAGTGTCAACTTCGACGAGAGGATTGACACCGTGCTGGTGCCATGAAATGATTTCATGTTGCCTTCCTTCATGCTGATGTCGACAATGGAGGATAGCCGCCCACCATAACGTGCCGGATAGCCGCCCTTGGTGATGGTCATGTTCCGCACGGCATCTGCATTGAACACAGAAAAGAACCCAAACAAGTGGCTGACGCTATAGAGCGGAACACCGTCCAAGAGCATCAAGTTTTGGTCAGGGCTGCCGCCTCTTACATACAAGCCTGATGTGCCTTCACCACCGGATTGCACACCAGGGAGCAATTGTAGACTTTTCATCAAGTCCACTTCGCCTCCAATGGCAGGCAGTCGCTTAATTTGATCAATGGGGATTTCCATTTTGGACATCTGGACTTGGTCCTCGATGCGGTTAAACGCTTCTCCCGTTACCACCGCTTCGCTAATGGCGACACCAGGGCTTAGCGCAATGTCGAACCGAATGTCTTGGTTCAGGTTGATTTCAAATTTGCGTGGCGCGTATCCGATAAAGGAGACCACCAGGTCATAGACTCCTTCTTCTAAAGTGAGTGAATAAAAGCCGTACGTATTGGTCCCTGCTCCAACCGCTTGGTCTGCACACCAGACGGTGGCTCCCATGAGTTGTTCTCCGCTGGACTCGTCTGCAATGTGTCCGCTAATGGTGTACGTCTGAGCAAAAGAAAGTTGAACTCCGGCAGAGCAAATGATGAGAGCAGAGGCCATGCAATGCCTTAGGGTAATGGGTAAAAACATAAGATACTCTGGCTATTCAATCTGGGTGTGTGCAAGCACAAAACTAAGTGTGACAATAGATTCGCTCCTGATTTTTCTTGTTAAATTGAGCGTATGGAAGATTTACGCGAGGCGTATTAAACCCTTGAGCAGTTTAGCAGTCAATAGGATAGAATACGCTCAGTACTCCGCAAAAACAAGAACAGAAGCATGGCCATTTTCCACGATCATTCTACCTGCAACACGTTGTTTCAACGTTCACTGTTGCTCATTTATTTGCTCGTTTCAATCGATTCTGTAGCACAAACAGAAGGCAACGAAGTGTTCGGAGTAGATCAGATCCTACAGGTCGATGTTGTTTTCGCAAGCGACAATTTTTGGAATGAGTTGGAAGCCGAATACGATGGAGATCAAGAGTATGTGGAAGCCCAAGTGAGTATAGCCGGAGTGAATGGAACGGAGGTGATCGATCAAGTGGGTATTCGACTCAAAGGCAACTCCAGCATGTTCCACCCCGGAGACAAGAAATCATTCAAAATTGATTTCAATGAGTATGTTCCAGGCCAAGCGTATGACGGTTTGAAAAAGTTGAATTTCAGCAATGGATTCAAAGACCCCACTTTCATCCGTGAAAAAATCTTTTTCGATGTCTGCCAAGAAGCAGGCATCTTGTCCCCACGAGCCAATTTTGCCGAAGTTACTTTCAATGGAGAGCCGTGGGGATTCTATACCGTCATCGAGCAAATTGATGACCAATTTCTGGACCGGAGCATCGGCGATGACGACGGCAATTTGTTCAAGGCCGGTTCCAACTTTGGAGGCGGAGATGGCGAGGCCAGCTTGGAATACCTTGGGTCTAGCCAAGCGAGCTACACGTCTTCGTACGTTTTGAAAAACAACGAAGAAGAGGACGACTGGGGAGACCTCATTGACTTCGTGGACTTCATCAACAACTCGAGCGATGCTGTATTCGAGTCGGAACTGGGCGATTGGTTGGACTTGACCGCTTATTTGCGGTCCGCGGCGTTGGACAACCTGTTTTCCAATCTGGATACGTACACGCTGTCAGCGCGCAATTATTACATCTACCACAACACCGCAACGGGGCTATGGGAGTGGATCAAGTGGGATGCCAATGAGGTGTTTGGTAGCTATGCCATGGGAGTTGGAGGCAGCATGACCACGTTGGATCTTGATTTTGATGGGGGCAATGAAAACCGGCCATTGCTTCAGCGCATCCTTCAGAATGAAACGCTATTGAATGCATACTACGCTGAAATGTGTGAATTGAGGGCGCAGTGGTTCAATCCTGAATTCATGGAGCCTCGGATGGATGCCTTGAAAGCGCTCATCGAGGATGCGGTGCTCGCCGATGACAATAAGATGTATTCGAACAACCAGTTTCAAAACAATTTCAACGTGGATCAAGGTGGAATGGGAGGCTCGCTCTATGGTTTAAAACCATTTATTGAGGACCGCGTGGCCTATATGGATCAACAATTGGATTGTACGCCTTCCAGCGATGTTCTTGATTTTGCCGCCCAGACCACGTTGGTCTTTCCCAATCCAGCATCGCATGAGGTGACGGTAGTCTCGCATCCCTTGTCATCCGGTTTGCGGGTCGTGGATTCCATGGGCCGCGAAATGTGTTCGTTGAAGCGATCTGAATCGACTCGGATCGATGTGTCCTCGTGGTCGAATGGTGTATTCTGGGTGCAGTCTCTGCACAATGGAGCGCGGATGACAGTCCCCTTCATCGTGCAGCACTGAACGAGTGAATCACTTTTCTCAACAACGAGCGAACCCTTTCGGGTTTTCATGTGTTTCCATCCCATGAGATCAGGATGCTTCAATAATTTTCGACTGAATGATTTGCGCACCTGCGGACTTGTTTTTTTAGCGCTGGTCGTTTCTGTAGCCACCGGTGCCCAAGTTGAGGACCCCTTTGAAGTGCGTTTCCAAACCCAAGAAAAGGGAGGCATCGCATTGCTGTCCAACATCAGTGTTTCCTGCAACTCGGGCTTCAATTGTTCGAACGCTCAAGCTTCGCTTCCCATGTCCGGTTCGGGAGGAGACAACAACGATTTCAACATGACCTATGTTGATTTGGACAACGACCCGGATACCTGGATGTCAACTTCGGATAGTTTGAATTTGAGTGATTGTGGTGAAATCCTTTGGGCTGGGCTGTATTGGGCCAGCCGAATCACCACATTCACCCCCAATTACGCCCTCCGAAATCAACTTAAAATCCAGGCAAATACCGGTGGTTATCAGGATGTATCGGCCGATGAGTTGTATGATTTTGACGGGGGGTATTTCAACGCCTACTTCTGTTTTAAGGACATGACGGATTTCGTGCAGTCGAATCCGGTGAACTCACGGTATGCCATCGCAAACATGGTGACGCGGGAAGACGACAGCAGCTGGGGAGGCTGGACCCTCGTTGTAGTTTACGCTGACGCCTTGCAGTCTATGAAGAACCTAACGGTCTTTGACGGCTTTGCCTTTATCAACTCGGGCAACAACCAAGTGGACATTGACATCGATGGGTTTGTAACACCGCCCAATGGTCCTGTGAATTTTGAATTGGGTGCCATCGCTTATGATGGAGATCGCAATTCCTCCGGCGACCAGATGCTGTTCAATGGAGCCGGCACCTTTGTTGAAATTGAAGATGCCTTGCACGAAGCCAACAATGTCTTCAACAGCACGCATTCCCGTGACGGCCAGATGACGCCTTATCGCCTGCCGGCGTACAACAACACCTTGGGGCATGACGCGAATGTTTTCATGCCAGACAACACCGGAGGGGAGTTTTTAAGCAACAGCAGCACGCAAGCGACCATTCGAATCTTAACCGGGGGGGAGTCCATCATGCTCCAGACAGCGACATCAGCGATCGATGTATTCGAGCCTGATTTGAAAGCGACGGTGTTCATTGAAGATCTCAACGGAGGCATTGTGAGTCCCGGAGATGTTCTTGAATTTACGATCGTGGGGAAAAACCTCGGATCGGATGTTTCTGTTGGTACGTTCATGACAGACTCTTTGGACCTCCGCGTGGACTATGTTCCCGGCTCCTTGGTCATGTTGACAGGGCCTGACGCTGGGGCGCTGAGTGACGGTGCTGGTGATGATGCCGGAGAGTATGATGCCATCAACCATGCCGTAACCGTCCGTGTTGGGACAGGCGCCACGGCAGCAATGGGGGGTGAGTTGAACAACAATCCAACCGGGCAGGATAGCACGGCATTCAAATTTCAAGGAAGTTTGACCAACGATTGCATGATCCTGCAATGCAACGGCACATTGGATGGGGTGGCGTACATATTCGGTGCGGGAGATATTTCGGGGAATTCCCTCGACAATGGTGGGTTGAGCAGCCTGGTGGATGTCAATGGCTGTCCGCTCGGAAGTGTGAATCAATTGGTCGTGGAGACGGGGACTTGTCCGTCCGTGCAAGTGGTTCAGTCATCAACCAGTTGTCTCGGTGATGATGTAGCGCTCTATGTGCCGAGCTTTCAGAACAATCCCATTGCTGAATCGCTTGCGCAATATGTGTGGAGTGGACCCAATGGGTACGCTTCGCTCAATTCGGTCGCTGAAATTGAAAATGTATCTCCGACTGATAATGGCGTGTATTCCTTGGAGTTGACGTTCGAAGGTCTGGAATGCATCTTGAATACAGCCGCTTGGACGGTAGAGGTGCATGACCCAAGTCCCATGTTTGAAGCTCCTGTTTCGCAGTGCTTAGAAGGCAATTCCTTTGACTTTATTGCCGAAGGAGCCACTGAGACGACGGCTGTTTACACGTGGTCGATGTCCAATGGCGATCCGTCAGAGCCCATTGGTCCAACGCCTTCCGACGTTGTTTTTGACAATGCCGGCTGGCATGATGTTACACTCCTGTTGCAAGAAAACGGCTGTGAAAACACATTCACTGATTCTATCTGGATTGATGAGGCGCCGCTGCTGAATCCACTCGACATCAGTTGGAGTCCATCCTCCGGTTGCCCGCCGATTTTGGTTCACTTTGACGACAACAGCACCAACCCAGCGCTGACTTATTCTTGGGAATTCGGTGATGGAGGATTCAGCTCTGATCCAGATCCTGTGCACGTCTACGGTGAATTGGGGAGTTTCGATGTTTCCGTCGTTGCGAGTTCGATGACAGCATGTGTTTCTGAGATTTCGGCGGACTTGCCCGGGATCATCCAAACCTACAATGGACCGGATGCTGGTTTTTCTGTGTCACCTCTGGTGGTGGATATCTTGGATGGCGAGGTCACGTTGGTTTCATTGGCTTCACCGACGTTGAATTGCACGTATCAAATGGCCGATGGGGGCTTCATTTCAGGGCACGATGGCGTCCATACCTTTGTGGAGTCCGGTGTTTTTCAGATCGTGCAAACGGTCACCGACTCGGATGGATGCAGTGCTACCTCCATTGCCGAGGTCACTGTCAATGGTACTTTGTTTTACGCCCCGACAGCCTTCACTCCGGATCAAGACGGGGTAAACGATGTTTGGCTGCCGCAAGTAACGGGTGTGACGGAGTATGCGCTTCAGGTGTTTGATCGTTGGGGCGAATTGATTTGGATGACCAACGATCCAGTGCTCCCGTGGTTGGGGCAGATTCAGGAAGGAGGACACTTTGCTCCCAACGGGCTTTATTACTGGATCGTGCGATTGGAAGATCAATCCAATTTTCCACGCAGCTACAACGGCACGGTGACGATGATGCGCTAAGAGCGCAGAGGTTTTTCTGGGGGCGAATTCTCGTCTTTCGTTGTCAGTAAACCACTTTCGGTCGAAATCAAGTGGTTTTCGTGCAACGTTCTTTCCTCGAAGCTCGTATGTGCGAGGAGATGATTGCCACAAATTCCATAAAAAAACACGTGCTGAGGGTGCTGAGCCTGATCGCTTGTTTCTTTTTGCTCAACGCAACAGTGGGTGTGGCGCAAAACTGCAGCGCGGCATGTGAAGCACTGGATCTGGGAATTGGACTGTCGGATGTAGAAGGCTGCACGGTGATCTTTTTGGCAGAATATGAGTCTGCAACGCTTGATGAATTCGAAACTGAAGTTCTATGGTCCTGGGTGCTAGACGGTGTTGCAATCGGCACGGGAAGTACCTTGATGCTGCCTTCGGATGCAGCCCAAAATGGGGCTGCGCTTTCGTTGACAGGAACCTTAACACCCATTCAGCCAGAATCGGCCTGTTCGTGTTCCTTGGAAATCGACCTCCAGGTCGCTATGATAGACTACAATTGGCCTTGCGCGTGCCACCCGGCAGGTGCCCCCTCGGCGAATTTTGAGCACACCACGTTGGACTTATGCGCAGGGCAATTCGCCTTTACAAATGCCTCGATTGGAATGGGCTTAACCCATGCCTGGTCCTTTGGGGAAGACGGGCAACTCGGGACTTCCGACGAACTCAACCCCATCGTGGATTGGGAGATTCCGGGTGGGGGCATTTCAGAAGTGCCGGTGACTTTGGTCGTTACGGATGAAAATGGGTGTTCGGCGACTTGGTCAGAAAGCCTCTCGGTCTTGGAAGCTCCAGACCCTTGGTTTACAGAAGCCGCGCCGATGTGCCTGGATAGTGCAAATTGGCCCCTGTCTTATGAATTGTTGAATTCCAATGTGAATTATTTTCAAGACAACAATCTCACCCAATTGACCATCGATTGGGGCAATGGAGAGATCCAGGTGCTCACAGAGATGGAAATCCCATTTTCAACCACCTATTCTAGTTACGGGGATTACGCCATTTCGTTTTTGGCTGAAGGGGCCAACGGGTGTGCTTCATTGGCCCAGGATGCCCTGTTTATAGGCCACGTACCGAGCATTGAGACAGAGATGGATGCCTTCTCTTCGGAGGTGTGTACGGCAGATGTCCTGAGCTTCTCATTGGTTGATTTTGAAGACAATGACCCTTTTACCACTTATCTAGTCGACTATGGTGATGGCGTCGTCGAATCCTACAACCATCCTCCTCCGGCCACTCTCCAACACAGCTATGCATCCTCTTCTTGCGGCGAATCTGGACAAGGGCTCGCCAATGCTTTTGGCATGACCATTTTTGCGGGCAATGCCTGTCTCGTTTCCCAGTCAACAGTCGCGCCAATTGAAGTTTCAAAAGTGGTTCCGCCGAGTCTCAATGGTCCTGTGCACCTGTGTTCAGGGTCTTTGGCGTACTTCGAAGTGACAGGGGAGGTTGTAGCGTTCGATCAGCTTGACTGCGCGGGGCAAGCGTCCTCCGGACTGTGGGAATTGGTGGCCTTACAAGGACAATCTTTACCCGCCATCAGCGCGGGTGCTGGTTCGGCATTCCAAACGGCCATAGAGGAACCGGGCCTTTACCAAATTGCCTACGAGGATTATCCCTTCATCCAGAATTCGGTGCCATGTGCCTACGACGCGAACGCTTTTTTGGAAGTGTGCGTCCAAGATGTCATTGAGCCGGAGTGGTCTTGGGAGTCGACCTCGACGTGCATTCCCATGGAGGTTCAACTAACCAACGAAACGTTGCAGCCTCCTTGTGGTGATTACACCTATGCGTGGACCATTCAAGGAGGTTCTTATCAATGGGCCAATGGGAGTGGTCCACAGGACGAAAATCCGATATTGACCCTTTTGGACGCTTCCAATTATACGGTGACGCTTTCGCTTTCGGCCGGTTTGAATGGTGCCTGCAGTGCACAATCGAATCAGGCCATTGTGTCCAGCCAAGCCCCGCCGCAACTGTTTCTCAACGCCGCTTTGGACTCTGTGTGCGTTGGTCAAACCTGGAATGGGCAGGTTCTCATCAACCCGGGAAATTCGTTGCTCAATGATTTTGGATGGACGTTGGATGGTTTGGCTGTAGGCCCCACGTCTCCAGCTCCATTGAGCCAAGTCATTTTGGAGGAAGGAGCCCATTTGGTAGAGGTCTTTGCGGCGAATAGCTGCGGCACAGATGCCGTTCAACAGATCGTGTTTGCCGCGCCCATACCGACCGTTGAATTCGATGTGCCAGCAGCACAGTGCGATGGTTCGCTTGTCGAAATCATCGCTTCAGGTGGCAGTGAATACCTGTGGTCAGCGACAGAAGAGGCGATTTCGGATGGCGCGCAAGCAGACTCAAGCGCTTCGTACCTATTGGATGGAGATTTGATTGGTTCAGTGCTAGGAACGACCAACTACGGTTCGTTTGCTTGTTCTTCGACAGCCATCTTTAGCATCGAAGCGTTCGGAATTCCATCGTTGGAAATCTTGGGAGATTCGGTTGTTTGTGCCGGTGAAATCCTGCAATTGAACGCGACTGTGGCGGCTTCTGAGCCGTATGTTGTTCAATGGAGCGGATACGAAACGACTTGGGAGGGAGATGAGTTTGTGCTCGCTATAGCGCCCGGAGAGCTGGGGCCCATTGAAATTCAGGCGGTTGTCACTTCCAGCAATGGCGGGTGTTCAGATACCGCGACGTGGATCGTACAGGTGCAGCAATTGCCCATTGTTGACGCAGGGGAGTTGCTGCAAGTGTGCAACCAGTCGCTTGACATCTTGTTGGATTCCGGATCTCCAACAGGAGGATGGTGGTCAGGGCCAGGTGTGGTATACCCTGAAGGAGTGTTCAATCCGGGCAACTTGGATGAAGGGGTGTCGTCTTTGACATATGCTTATACGGATGGACTGGGGTGCGCCAATGTGGACACCTTAGTCGTTGCGGTTAGTCTGCCCTCGATCATAGATGCTGGGCCAGATTTTGCGATCTGTGAATCGCAGGAAATCTTGAGTTTAGCGGGGATCGCCTCTCCTGAAGGAGGCACTTGGAGCGGTCCAGGAATCTTCGGAGCCTCTTCGGATTCTTTGAATGTATCGGATTTGGATGATGGCGAGTTTACATTCGTTTATTCGTTCGGTGAAGGCAGCTGTCTTGTTTCTGATACGATGGAGTTGACGGTGCTTCAAGCACCTTCACTTTGGATCAGTGTCGCAGGAGGAGCGGTGTGCACGGGGGATTATGTTGAGTTTTCCGCTATTCCTTATGGCGTAAATGGAACAGAATATTATGTTGAATGGTCGGCCAATACGGAGGTGTCCGAAGTGGATTCGTCCGTGGCCTTTATTACCATCAATACGCCCACTCAAGTATCGGCTACATTGACGGATGAGGTGGGTTGTTCTGTCGTGCAGACGATGACCATTTTACCTTTCCCCGTTCCGAATGTGACCATGCCTTCGCCATTCTTTGAATGCCTGCAAGACATAGAGGTTCTGCTTCCTATCGGCTCACCTCCAAATGGAACGTGGTCGGGAGCAGGGGTGGTGGATGGAGTGGAGGGTGTTTTCAATCCCGCCCTAGCAGGCATGGGGGCGACTTCTTTGACTTATTCAGTGCAGAACACCTATGGTTGTGAGCAAGTAGATTCTGTTGTGGTCGAGGTCGTTGGAACGGAATTCGCGGAGGCAGGGTCCGATGTATACGTTTGTGCTACGCAGAGTCTTTTGACCCTGGAAGGGTTCTCGCCCCTCGGCGGTTTCTGGTCTGGACCGGGATTGCTCAATGCCTCCACAGGCCTAATAGACGTCACGCAATTGGAACTGGGGGCATCGACATTCGCCTACACGACTGGAACCGGATCGTGTCTGAATGCGGATAGTTGCACGGTCCATGTCATCGGCAGTCCGCTGATTGCCATTGAGAACAGCACAACGGATGGCCTAGTTTGTAAAGGAGATACGGTGGTGTGGTCCGTTGTCGCATGGGGTGACTCACTTTCGAGTCTGGCCAATTATCAATACAATTGGAGCGGGTCAGCTGCCGAAAATCTTGACAATGCGTCGCAGGCTTGGTGGGTCGCTATGGAGGGCGAGGAGGGCACTGTGAATGTCACCGTGACGGACACACTCGGCTGCCAGGCCCAGCAGTCTCAAGCCATCGAAGTTCTGGCTTTGCCCATTCTATCTCTTCCTGCAGGCGTTCAAGAATGTTCTCAATTCATGGAGTTGTTCTTGCCTGAGCCTTCGCCACTTGGTGGCATGTGGTCGGGTCCAGGTATCGTCGATGGGATGGAAGGGACGTTCAATCCCGGAATGCTCGAAGTGGGCTTTTGGGAATTGGAATACGTTTATACCAATGACTTGGGGTGCACAGCATCTGCCACGACCGATATAGAGGTGATAGCCGCTGTTCCGGTCAACGCGGGCGAAGACTTGGCCGTTTGCGCATCCGATGAGGTGATTTTATTGGATGATTTTTCTCCCACTCTTGGAGGATTGTGGTCAGGGCCGGGGGTCCTGAATGCGGCGCTAGGCTACATTGATCTCGCTGGATTGATACCGTCTGACTATGCGTTGGTTTACGCGCACGGCATGGGTTCTTGCGCGGTCGAAGATTCACTTGTTTTGACCATCCAAGAGCTGCCAGAATTGTCATGGGCATCCACTGCTTCAACATGCTTGAATTCCACCTATGACGTTCTTTTAGAGGTCAGCGGGGGATTGGAGCCCTACAGTGTGGATTGGACTACCGAGTTAACGGAGTTGTCCGTTGAGGGTCTGTCAGCAACCTGGAGCAGTTCGGAGACAGGGATAGCAGAAATTCAGGCGGCCATAACCGATGACCATGGTTGTTCCGCGTTGGCCGCATGGGAGATTGATGTCATCGCGCTGCCAGTGGTTGACGCCGGTCCTGATGTGGTGCTTTGCAATCAGCCCATTCCTACACCGCTTGGAGGCTTTAGTCCTGAGTTCGATGAGAATGGTTGGGGACAGTTTTACGGATTGGGATCGGCATCTGACGCGGTGACCGCTGAAGGTGTTTTTGACCCAGCAGTGGCCGGTTTGGGTGAGTTTGAGGTCGTCTATACTTTCGAGGCCACCACGACGGGTTGTGTGCAATCGGACACGCTCAAGGTCACGGTGAACCCTCCTGTCTTGATGTCAGCAGGGCCAGACACGGTGGTCTGTTCCAATGCCCCGCTCTTGCAATTTGAGGGATTTGACTCGAGCCTGGATTTGACGTGGACCGGTCAATCGGATGCGGCCAATGCCGCATGGGTTGATCAAGAAAACGCGATTGTAAATCCACAGCTGTTGGCTGTTGGTTCCTATACGTATCAGGCGTCAACGGGAGCAGGGTCATGCGCTGTGTCTGACAACCGCGTGGTGCTTGTGCTATCTCTGCCCAACATTGATTTGGTGTCCGAAGCTTCGCTTTGTCAGCTCTCGAGCGTGGTCCAATTGGATGCACCAGTGCCTTCAGGTGGTCTTTGGTTTGGCAACGGTATCGTGGATGCCGGGATGGGGACTTTCGATGCGAGCCTCATGCCGGATGCGTACGACCTGGGTTATGCCTATACAGATCCTTTGTCCGGATGCACGGACACGGTGACCCACCAGGTGGTCATTCATGCTCTGCCCACTGCGCAATTTGAAGGTGCAGCCATTGCTTGCATCGAAGCCAACTGGACCTTTGAAGAATCCTCCTTGGACGCTTCGGAATGGACTTGGTTGGTCGATGGTGCTGCTTTCGATGGTTCAGAACCCGAAATTGTCTTTTCGGAATTGGGTTGGTTTGATGTTCAATTGGAGGTGACCAGTGTGTTTGGATGCCAGGATAGTCTCGCCATGAATGTGGAAGTTATTGAAGCTCCAGCGGCGCAGTTGGTGCCTTCTGAATGGAGTGGTTGTGCGCCATTGGAAGTGGCATTCACCAATGAATCCACGGCTGCTCATGCGACCTATTTCTGGGAGCTCAATGCCACGTCGTATTCGGATACCATTCCGCCTGTTCAAGTCTTTGTTCAAGAGGCCGATGTTGCGGTTTACGATGCCTTCCTGACGGTTGAGAATGTATGTGGGGTGAGTATGGATTCAGTTGAGATTGAGGTGTATCCGCAGCCTCAAATGAACTTCTTTCTACTTGACGACACGGTGTGTTCTCCTTTCACAGCAGAATGGGTGAATGCCAGCGCAGGCAACCCGGATGAGCTCAATTGGGATTTTGGAAACGGACAAGTAGGATCCGGATGGAATCCAGTTCCGCCGACGTATCTAGTCGACGATGTTCCTGTTGCTTTTGACGTGACGTTGACAGGAAGCAATGCTTGTGGCGTGGATGCCGTATCGGCCGTCATTTGGGTTCAGCCCAATACCACCGTGGCGTCTTTTGATCTGAGTGCTGCAACAGGCTGCGCTCCGATGGAATTGGCTGTCATTGACTGGAGTGTCGACGGAGTCCAAATGACCTTTGATTTCGACAACGGACAGTTCTCGTCAGATTCACTTGCCAGCACGACATTCGACGAGGCGGGAAGTTATGCGGTGACACAATTTATTACCAACGGGTGCTCATACGATACCGCCTCGTTTGTGGTGGAAGTTTTTGAAGCGCCTGACTTCGAATGGGTGATCGAGTCCACATCGCTTTGCTCAGGTGAAGTCGGTTCCTTTGAAATTGAATCTACGAACTCTGCAGATGTTCAGTGGTCATTTGATGCCGCTGAATTCGCATCAGGTCCGATGGTCTCACATGCGTGGGAGGAGGCCGGACCTCATTGGATTCAAGTTGAAGTCGGTACCAATATGATGACTTGTGTCCAGTCAGATAGTCTGGAGATCACGGTGCACCCGTTGCCTGAATTGGATGTTTCTGCGCTGGAATTGGACGGATGTGCTCCCTTCCTGGTGGCCTTTGAAAACTATTCGACCGGTGCTGAATTCTGGACGTGGGATTTCGCAGATGCGACGGGAGGCTCCAATGAGGTGTCCCCGAATCATTTGTTTCTGAATGAAGGGACACAGACGGCCTATTATGATGTGACCGTCACAGGGGAGTCATTGGAATCCTGTGTCGCATCTGAGACCTTACAGATTGGTGTTTTCCCACTTCCGGAAATCCAATTTTCGTTGGATGCGAGCAGTGCATGTGAGAACCCCGCATGGGTCCAAACGTTCAATGAGACCCAAGGAGCACTCAACTTTGTCTGGTCACTTGATGGAAACGTGGGCAGCAGCATGTTTGCGCCCAGTTTGGAAATTGAAGGAGTGGGAGCGCACACCATTCAACTCGACGCCATCAATGGCTTCGGTTGTGAATCGACCATGGAGCGATCCTTTGAGGTCTTTGCCAATCCGATTCCAGTTCTCACAGTTGACCCGGATGCGGGCTGCCAGCCCGTGACGCTCTATTTGGATGATCAAAGCATCGGTGCCGCCAGCACAACGTTGTTCATTGAGCGAGAAGGCGCAACGCTTTATGCGGGAAGTATTCCCGAGGAAGCCTTGCTGCTCGTCGAGGAGGGGATGCACTCCATTCAGTTGGAGGTGGTGTCCGAGGACGGTTGTGTACAGGCGCTGGCTGCCCCTTATTTTGTCGATGTTTGGCCTTCACCGGAGGTGTCGTTTGTTTCAGACCCTTATGCGGGAACAGCCTCTGAGCCGCATCCGCTGAACTCCGATTGGAATTTTGAAAATGAAACGGAAGTCGGAAGCGTGAGTTATTGGGAATTTGGTGACGGGTCGAATTCGTCCGAATGGAATGCTTCCCACACCTACGATGAAGCCGGTATGTTCCCTGTGACTTTGACTGTTTACAATGAATTTGGCTGCTTCAACGAAATGACTCAAATCATAGAGGTTGAAGAAAGTTTGCAAGTATTCGTGCCCAATGCGTTCACGCCACCTTCAGGGGGGTATTCCGACGGAGTCAACGACGGCTGGCGACCCGAAGTCTCGGATAGGTCGCTCATTGAGCGCTATGACTTGAAGGTGTTCAACCGCTGGGGCCAGCTCGTCTGGCAAACACAGGATCCTCAGGTCTATTGGATTGGCGCAGCACAGACAGATGGCAATCATTTTGCAGGAGACAACGTCTACACATGGGTTTTGGAAATCGAGTCCTCCATTGCGCTGAGTTTTGCTAAGACTTGGAAGGGCCATGTGACCTTATTCCGTTGAGCGCAGCTCCGGCGTTTGTGGATCAGTGGCACTGAATTGATTCCTTTGTTTTGGAAACGAAGGCATAGAGGGTACCTTCCATTCATGGCTTCTTTATTTTCACTTGTTACGGCCGCGAACGACTTGCCGATTGGCTTGTCGTCGCAACCAGAGCTTGAACATGTTGGCGATGTCAACATGAGCAATGCCATGGCGGTGCAAGAGTTATGGGTCGCTTCGAACGCGCAAGGTGCCACATGTTGAGAATTCGAAATGTCCAAAATCGGATCATCGCTGGAATTGAGTTCGAACTCATTCGCAAGCGCATCAAAAACATGCATTTGCGGATTTATCCTCCAGACGGGGCTGTCCGCGTATCGGCTCCTTTGAGGATGTCCGAGTCCTCCATAGCACGCTTCGTGGAATTGAAGGCTTCTTGGATTCTCAAACAGCAAATGCGCATTCAAGCCCGCCCAATCCAACCGGAATTGTGCTATTTGTCAGGTGAGGAGCACGCTTTTTTGGGGGAGTCGTATGTACTCAATGTGGTCGCTACCGATGGCCGGTCAGGGGTTTCTTTTGCCGCCAACCGCACCCTCCAGGTTCAAACAAAGGATCCGCACAACGTGGAGTCCGTTTCCCGTTTGTTGAGAAGTGCTTACCGCAAAGAACTGGAGTCTCGTCTCAATGCATTGGTGCCCAAGTGGGAAGAGCGAATGGGCGTAAAATCCAAGCGCATTCGCATTCGCTTAATGAAACGAAAGTGGGGAGCCTGCAGGCCGCATTCAGGTGACATCGTATTCAATCTCGAGTTGATGAAATATCCAGAGATTGCCATTGAATATGTTGTGCTGCATGAACTTGCGCATCTCATCGAACCTTCTCACAATGCGCGATTTAAGGGCATTCTAACGTGTCACATGCCCAATTGGCAGGAGGTGGAGGGGATTTTGAATCAACGGCGGTTGAATCGAAGTCCCGAGCTCTTTGTGAACTTGTGAGTTCCATCACACGCATCAGAATGACGTCTTGCTCCGGACCATTCTCTGAGACCAAGAAGCACCGGAGGAGGGGAAATCGGAAAAGCAGGGAGGCCACTCAAAAGAAGCGTTGTCCCTTTCATTTATCCTGGAGGAACCGGAAGTCGCTCTCAGTCGGTCACAACAAACCGACTGATGGGCCCTGTTCCCGAACGAATTAAATAGCTTCCGACAGGCCATTGTTGGACGTGCAATCGACCATCGGGCAGATCTCCGTTGAACATTTCCCGTCCCCACGCATCCCACACGGTGACATTGAAAGCCGGTGGATATTGAATGACATGCTGAGCGGGGTTAGGAAATCCTGCCCAAGGAGTTTGACCGGTCTCTGAAACGTCCAATGCAGCGTCCCGAACGCGAATCATTTGGGTGTCTTCGATGAATCCATCCGCCATGTTCCAATAATCCACGTCGATGGTGCCATCCCAACCCGCTTCAGGTGTGATCAGAACAGTAAACCGCTCTCCGGGGTAGATCTCTAAAGAGTCCAACGCAAAAGGCTCGGGAACGGGCCTGCCGTCACTCATCTGACACACGGCATTCAACTCAGAAGGAAAGGTGCACATCACCCGGCTATATGCCATTGAGCCAAGCCTTAAAGCCAAGGTTTGTCCAGGTTCATAGTGCACAATTTGAGCAGCTTGTTCCAGCTGGTTGTCCGATTTCCCATTGACCATAAAGACATCAGGGCGTATGGTGTGAAACGGAAAGCTTCCCGGAGGATCCAAGTTCGTGGCAATTTCGAGGTCGCTAAAAAACACTGGAATGTCTTGATCGTAGCTAGGTCCCCCGTCGAATAGGGTCATGTCTGGCCGTGTGACCAGAATCATCCCATACATGCCCATGGTGAGGTGGAGGGTCGTGGTCACATGGCAGTGATACAAAAAAGTACCAGGACGGTCAGCGGTGAAGCTGTACGTTGCAGACTGTCCTGTCACGACAAAAAACGAGGTGGTTGGCACCCCGTCATTGGCTTGGTCCACATCCAACCCGTGCAAGTGAATGGTGTGGCTTTCAGGACTGGGATTGCTGAAGTTGAGATCCACTTGTTCGCCCTCTGTGTAGGTCAAAAGCGGACCCGGTAAGGTGATGAAACCGTCTGTCATCCAGCCATACCCCCAGATGGGCAAGGCGGTGCCATCGGCAAGAAAGTGAATGCCGTCCATCTCAGAGAATAGCTGGGGTGGAGGCATCTGACTCCAGGCATTGGAGGCCAACAATATCAAGGCCGTAAGGGCAAGGGAAATGCGCTTCATGGCATGACGTTTATAGTGGTGATCATCCCTCCGGGGTAGAATCCGGCATTGGTCACGGCGATGAGGTTGTGGTTGTGCACGGGATACATGCCCGCCTGGAAGGCGACAAGCCGCACTGTCAAGGATTCTCCTTTGCGAATCGGGACGGTGTCTTTGTTCCAGCCTACGCGCTCCGGATGGTCTGTGGCTGAAATGATGTCCACGTGAAAACCATGAAAATGAAGCACGTGGTTCATGTGCCCAAAGTTGGAAATGGAGATGTAACACGTGTCGTTCAAATTGACAGCGACGTAGGCATTGGGGTCATCGCCGGTCGATGGATAGGACCGCTCATTGATGGTGAAGTGCCGAGGAACATAGGGTAGAGACCAATCGATCGCTTCTCCGGCAGCCGAAAGCTCCATCATCGAAGGTTGCCATTCACGAAGATTCCAATAAAATAAAGTTTCTGTGCTCCATCCAATCCGCAACAATCCGCCTGCACCCAAGATTTTTCCTTGTTCATCATTCAGGAAATATTGGTAGCTGCCTTGAGGCAAACTGGGCAGCTCCACGTTGACAGTGGCGCCAGCAGGCAATGTGACGTTCTCTGCGTCCGGTGCGTTGGTGGACCAAGTGTGTGCTACAGAATCGGCATTGAATACAACGATCGAAGCATCGGTGTTCGCTTCTCGATCGATGACCGCATTGAACCCCGTCCAGGATGCTTGCGTTTCTGCGCGCAGAGCCGGCATGGTGTCATTGCCTTGAATAAACGTGCCGGGAACAATCCACAGTGTGTCCTGCGCATTCATGGCGGTGGCCGAGCAGACCCCCATGAAAATTACAATCCATTTCATGGCTGTAAATTACAACGCAAAAAGGCAAAGGAAACTGCGACGGACACAGAGTGCTCATCGGAAGTCATTGTGGGTTATTTAGATTGCTAGAGAGTCCATTACAATCCAACTTGGCCTCTAAACCCAGCAGACCATCCAGTCGAAACTCCTTGCGTGGTGATGCTCCATTCGGGTGCGATCCAGCAGGTCCATCGACGCTGAAAGCGCACACTCACAAGGGGGGCCAATTGTCCGGTGTGCCGATAAACCAAGCCCAGCGCGACGGCTGTTGCGGACTTGAAGTCAGTCAGACGAGATTCCTGGCCAAAGGAATGCTCTAACATGCCGCCTGTGCTGAGCGCCATCGCTCCTCCGTGACGCTCGATCTCCGACCACAGCATGCCTTGCAGGGTCATCCCGCTCCAATTCAAGGCCTTTCTCCAAGAAGCCAGAGCGCTGTGGCGAAGGGCGTAGGGGTCCTTCGAGTATCTGAAAAAACCTTGATCTACAGGGGCGTGCAGCACGCGATATGCCACGCTCCAAGCGGCAGTTTGAAAAGTGAGTTCTGTTCCTGCTTCTAAATAATGTTGGCTGTTTTGAAGAAATGATTCGCCGGATTCGGCCAACTCCGGTTGGATGGGATTGATGAGGTATTGGCTGTCCCAAATGCCTTGATTGCGCCAGGTCCTCAGTCCATATCCAAGCTGGACCGCGCCCGTTAGATGCGAAGATTCTGCAATTTTTATTTTCTTAAAACCACCGACTAACAGTCGAAATCGCTGCAAAGCTGCGCCCTCCCGGTCGTCTTCGATCAATCCTGTGATGCCAGAGGCGGTTCCCTTGAAGCCTCGTGTGGAGGGCACGCTCCAGGTCGCTTGGAGGCGCGAATTCTGAAACTGACTGTTCTGAAGGCCTTGGTCAACTTGGCGGTGATACAAGTCAAAGGTGAGCGCCGGATTTTGTTGCAGTCGGATGGCTTGGCCCTGGGCCGTCCAAATGGCTTGGCCTGAGCCGAATCGGGCGGGCACGAGACAGGACAGGGCATCCTGCGCCTGCATGCGAGCGGAGCAGAGGAAAAGAACTCCCGCCAAGATGTGAGCTGACCGCGTCATCAGCTTATCGCACCAAGGTGACATGGCGAATTGTTTCAAGGTGCGTGCCATCGGCAAAATCAAGGATCAACTGCACGGCATAGACTCCTGATGGTGCCTCTTTTTCTCGTTGAGAGCCATCCCATCCTTCCTGATGATCCAAGGAAATCCAAACCTGTTCGCCCCAGCGGTTGAAGACCCGCATTTCAAAGGCGTTCAATGGTTCAGACCGAACAAGAAGTAGGTCGTTGAGGCCGTCGCCATTGGGAGAGAATTGGTCGGCTAAGAACCAATTGACAGGAGCAAAAATGCACACGTTTGCCGTGTCCGTTGAGACGCATTGTCCTTCATTTTCAACTTGAAGGTGCACTTGGTATTGTCCGGGTTGGTCCGGTTGCCAAATCGGAGATTCAGATTGTGCATAGGGCCTACTCCAAACAGTGTTCGCACTGCCGTCGTCTTCCAAGGCGATGGCTCTCCACCAACCGGAGAGCGCAAATTGACTGAAATCAATCATTTGAATGGGCAAGAAATCCCAGGGTATGCAATCTAGGCCTGGATTCACCGAGAATCCAGCGCTTACCGGTGAATAGGCAGGAGCGACAATCTCTCCAATGGTCGAACAACCATGAATGGACTCGGTCAAGGACCATTCGATCGGCGATCCTGCGAGCGCCGATTGGATCCATGTGGTGACATCGTCATTCGTGTATTCCGGGCCGGTCAAACTCCCGTCCCACCAAAGGGAATAGCCGGCGGATTCCGACGCAAACAGCACGCTCGCTTCCTCGCCATAGCACAGTGTGTCTCCTAGCAAGATTTCCCAAGTGGGGGCGACAAGAGCCGAGATGAAAACCGAGTCTTTTGCGGGATCCGAGCAACCGTCGGAGGCCGTGACAATCAAATACAGCGAAGAATCCGTCTGCAACACGGTGTTGGAGACTGCAAAGCCTCCATGCGACCAAGACCAGGTTGGAACCGCATCTGGAAAGCCTCCTTCAATCGTGGCATTGGCTTGGGTGGCTTGTCCCGGGCAGAGCACGGTGTCCGTTACCGAAAGCGCCACCAATAGGCGGGGTAGCATGAGGAATCCGACCGAATCTGTCGAAGCACAAGCCGCTCCATTCCAAGAAACGGTCAAGGCGTGGAGTCCGGTGTCGAGCTCTGCAATTTCGATGGATTCCGAGGGCGTTCCGTCCAGGGTCCAGGTCACATTGGTCGATGGGCTGAGGTCAGGGGTCCACAGGCTTTCATGGTAGCACCAGATGGAGTCCATGTCCAAAAAACTGGCTTGCTCCCAGGCTTCTACTTGCACGGAGACGGCGTCCATGCAACCGCCAGGTGCAGTCCAAGTAACCTCTTGCCAACCCGTGGCAGCGGCACCAGGAGTGAGCCAGCCTGTGGCAGGTTCCACGCCGCTTCCATACCAAAGTCCGCCAGCGGGCCAATTCGAGTCGACCAAGGGCAATGGTTCAGCGTCGCTGCAGGTGATCACAGGATCCAAGTTCAATTCGGACGGAAAGACTTGAAAGGACAGCGTATCCGAGCAGGTATTGGCGGAAAAAACCAACGCGTACGTTCCCGGAGTGATTTCAGCTGGAGTCAAGAGCCAATCGCACCATTGCGTCACCTCCAATCCAACGCTATTGCCTGTTCCCGCTGTCACATTAGTGGTTCCCGCACCCGGCCAATTCCCACTCCAAGTGCCGCACCAAGGCACCGCTCCAAGGGTGCTGCTGTGCATGTCAAACTCGATGCCTTCGGTGCACGTTTCGAACACAGATGCACTCACAGCCGTGGTGATGTTGTTGACCACGACAACGTCTTCGCATCCATTCGGGGCGGTGTAATACAGAGATTGTCCCCAGGCTTCGGGAGCACTGCCCGGATCAAATAATCCTGAAGTAGCATCGACAATGCCTGCGCCGGACCATTCTCCTCCTGTTGGAAAGAAATTGGGGGATGGGATGAAGGGGTCTTGAGCCGGGCAACTGGAGAACAGGTCAACGCCCAAGCCGATGGGCAAGACGGTCGCTTGTGCCAGCTGAGCGCAGCCTGTCAAGTTGTAAAACCACGTGGCTTCACCGGCTGGAAGGTTTTCTGGATTGAAACCGCCATTGTCCAATCCTGGACCGGTCCAAACGCCAGTGGCATCAAGAGTGGGGAGTGCTTGCCATTCTTCGGACTGACAAATGGAACCCAGTTGCAGCGGAGGCGCGTCCGGAATGACTTCGATTTCCATCGAGTCTGAGCAACCTTCAGCGGTCAGGGTGAGCACGAAAGTCCCCATGGAATCCGGGGCGAATGACCCCTCGAAAGTGACGTCACCCAACCACTGTGCGGGCAGGTTGGATGTTCCTTCCAAGAAAAACGACTCGGCCCCCAGGCACGTGCTCAGGTCAGGGCCGGCCTGGACATATTGCATCGTGAGGACCGTGTCCAGCGCGCAGCCCTCCATGGTGGTGTAAGTCAATGGTGTTCCAACTGGATCAGACCCGTTGGTTGTAGCCTCAAGAGCTGCGCTTTCGGCATCGAGCCACCACGCGATTCCTTCAGAATAAACGGATCCGTTCCAACTTCCTCCAGCGGGCTCGGCCAACAAAAGGACATCGCCAGCGGCACTGCACAGCGGCTGCTCGGCACTGAAATCCAATGTGATCAATTGCGGTGTCACGGTGTAAGAAAACGTGGTGTCCAATAGGGTGGCAGGCTGGCCAACTCCGAGTTCCAATTCAATGGGGGTTGCGCTGTCAATGCAAAGAAGCAACCCCGCAGCAACCCCTTCAGGAAGATCCGCTGAGGCAATGGGTGTACCGCCGCCATTTTGCGTCCATTCGATGACATGTTCCGTGCAACCGTCATTCAACCAGAAAAGACTCATGCAGCTACCAATGCACGCCGCAGGAGCAGACCAGGAGCCACTGATGGGGCACGTTGTCATGGAAACATCGAATTCAGATTGAAAATGATGAAGTGAATCACACGCATCCCTCACATCGATGGGCAAGACGAAAGACCAGTCACAATTGCCCAAAAGCGTCTCCAGCAATGGGATGTACAATCCCGTTGCGCTGTCTCCGGAACAAACGACGGAGATGTTTTGCAGATCCCAACTGTCCGCTGGTCCGGATGAGACGATGAGGGAATCGAGCCAAAAATCAGAACACCCAACAGGCGGGTCAAAAGCAAGCTGCAGTCCCGTTGCTCCGCAAGCAAAGTTTGGATTGGGCTGCAGTTCAGGAATGACGGGTGTTGAGGCGAGACCTTCCCATTCCAATGCAAATCCGCACAGATTGAGGCTGTTGTCCGAGGTGAAGACAAATGAAACCATGCCCGTGCTGGATAGGATGTTGTCCGGCACGAAGTCGGTGCCAGTTAACGCAGCGAGCAGATTGCTGGACTGCGGCACCCCATCCCAAAGGGTCAAAAAATCAAATCCATCTTCCAAACAGAAGGGAGACGCGAAGGTGACTAAAATGGGAACGTCATCATCCAATTCCACCACGAAGGTGACGTCTTCATTGGAGCTGTACTCTTCTCCTTCACCACTATCCGTTAAAATGCCAGAACAATCAAACACCGTCATGTCTGACATGATATATTCAACCTGTCCCCGTGCGGATATTCCGAGCGATATCGCCAAAACTGCGAGAAGCGATGCGCTTATTTTCATCTCAGAGTATCGAGAATCAGGATGGTTTCAGACGTGACGACATTGGAGCCATTTCCAGCACGATCAAACAGCTGAAAGCTCAGGGTGGTCGACTCCTGGCTTCCATTGCCCAAGAGAAAGAGCGGAGGGATTTGAACCATGAAGTCGCCGGCAATGCTCAATTCGATGCTGTTGGGGGTGAGAGGAGGAATGTGGTACCAGTCATCTCCTTCAAGCCGTGAATCCCGGACGCGAAGAGTCGGGTTGTCCGGATCTGCTTCGCCCAAGTCGCCTTGAGCATCGCGATAGCGGAGGATCACTTCGATCGGGTTTTCAAAGGCCACAACGAGCAACGGGTCGATGGAAGCGATTGATATTTCCGGCGCTTCAAGCACAGCATCATCGGGTTTGCAACTGAATAGCGTTCCGATGAGTGCGATCGTCCCGATGGTCGCAGTGGTCCAACGTCGATGTGGGTGAGAATGAATGAAAGAGGTGGCTTTCATGGGACAAATAAGGAGTAAAGCGGAATGAGATAGGGCTGGCTTCCCGCACTGGGAATCATGACCGAATTCGTTCCGTCATCCAACAGGGCTCTTAGGTACAGCGTACTGCCAGAAGGCATGTCGCTTAAGTCCAATGTCACGCGGTGACCATACGTGCTCGTTCCGCCTGTGAAGTCTGGAGCTTGGAATGTAAACGGCTGTTCCATGGCGAGCGGTGTTGTGAGTGCCAGACTGTCCGGAGTGGAGGCGACGTTCAAAGCTGCCAGTAGAGCGGGCAAAGGCGTGGTGTCGTCTGAAATGGCAAACCACAAATCAACGGGAGCGGCCTCAACGACCAAACGGTAATTGGCGTTTGCATCGCGCAAGTAAGGATTCTCTGTGCTACCGGAAGGAAACCCACCGAAGCCGCTAATTTGAGGCGCGAGGTCACCTGTTTGAGGGAGGTTGCCATTGACATCGGCAGCCCCTGCTTCAATCCACGTTTCCAGAGCCGCGATGTATTCTTCTTGGTATTGATTCCAATCTGAATCGGCGTCCACGACCAAGGGCATGGTGCCGGACGTGTTGGGGATGAACTCCGTCAACCGTTCAATGAGCAGGCTTTCACTGCTGTTTCCCGGAACTACCCGGTACGTGAAGCTGCCGCTGGCATCGTTTGAAATCACAGGATGCCACACGAGGGTGTTCCAGGTTGATCCAATGGTGCGGTAGTCCGGTTCAAAGGAGCCGTCGTGGCATCCAGAATTGGCACAGGTGGGCTGGAAAATACGGTCATGCAGCCAAGCAAAAGATCCTTCGGGAATCGGAGCTGTTGCATCCAAATCAACGATGATTTCCTCCACATCGTCATAGGGATTGGGCGGAGAATCGGTTTTGCATTGAAGCAAAAGACATCCCAACAGGGAGATCCAGACGAACCCATGGTTTTGAAGCAATCGCATGCGTTCAAATTTGATCCAAAAGACTCATGGTGCCCGGCGCGGTCATGCCCGCTGCTTGGACTTCGGATTTGACGCCGAGCAAATCAGCAACGGTCATCATGGAATCGCTCACACGACCCACGGGATTGGCTTCACTTCCGACCGAAAGGCCGGCGGGAATTCCCGTTCCAGCCAGTGCGGTCCATGCGCGCAAGGAGTTGGAATCGCTGTGGTCGAAAGCTAGCCACTCATTTTGGTCGAGGATGTTGTTGGGAGACAGGTTGCGGCCGCATTCGGGCGTGCAGATCAGCGAGGTTTGATTGGCCATTTCGGGAATGGCCGTTTGGATTCGATTCCACAGATGGCCAACGGCATGGTCTGCGCGGTGCAATGCGGCGAGGTAGTTCGAGAAATTCGAGTGGCAGGAATCCACGGCGCTCAGGTTGACCATCATGAATGCCGGTTTGAACCATTTGAGCACTTCTACAGCAAAGCCCATGGTGTACAGATCGCCGTTGTCCGTTACCGGAGGAAGATCCAATGTGCCATCGGAGACTTTGGCGTACATCGCTTTCATGAAGGCTTTGATGCTCTGCTTCTCATCTTCGGTATTGCCCAAACTTCCGCCGGCGGATGTCAAGGATTGAAACTGCAGATCTAAAAAGGTCTTGAGCTTGTACATCGGGGCGAGCTCATTCTCGGGATGATAGATCTTGGCATCGGCCATGAACTGGTTGCCCGTTGATCCAAAGGTGACGGTAGGAGCGAAAAAGTTGCCTGCATACGCAGCGCCGTAATCGGGATGGGCGCTGTGGTTGAGCAGTGGCGTGGAATTGCCAATGCCGTTGCCAACAAACCAGACATCGGTTGCGGAATACCCACCATGGCGGCGCAGGTATTCAAAAATGGTCGGATTGATGGGACGTTGTTTGAGGCCCTGAGTGGTGACGGTACTGCCCTGAACCAGGCTATTCAGTCCGCCAAAATGTCCCGCGCTCAAGGCGCTGACTTCGCGAAAGATCGTCCCTTGTGATTCGATGGTCTCAGAGAGGATGGAGGGGATGGGGTTCAGTCCGCCTGTCCCCGTTCCGAATACGATTTTATTCTCGGGTGGTGTGCCGTCGAACAGGTTGTACATGATGTTTCCTGGATACGGTTCCCCTTGGCTGTCATCCAAATAGCGCTTCAAAACGGATTCCTGTTGACGGACGCCGCCGGCGAATGCGACCATGACAACATGTTCGGATGAACGCATGCCCGTGGGGGCAAACAATCGACCACTCGGGAGGATGTACGGTGCGACCGAAATTCCGGCGGCGGCCAATCCTGCCTTTTTGATGAAGGCGCGCCGATTCGAAGCGTGAAGGGACTTTTTCATCAGTAGTAACGGTATTCTTCAGAAAGTCCAAAGGACATGTAAACCAACTCGGGTGTCATGCCCGGATTGTTGAGGATGAACTCTCGCACGAAGGTGCGCTCAGCTTGCGTGGGGAATCGCGTGTAAAACCGCAGATAGGTGGCGTCGATGAAGGCATCCGGATCGGCCAACATCTCATCTGTCGGTGTCAAGGTCAAATCCGGCTGGTTGAAGAAGTTGCTTAAAAGGACCTCACGGGCAATGCTTTGGTCGCCGATGGATTCAAAAACGCGGGCAACGTTGTACAGTTCATTGGCCGGCATGCCTGTTTGAAACAGATTGGTGTGAACGATGGCCACCCATTGTTCATTGGTTTTGAGTCGGTCTTTGTCCGCGAATCCGGGTGTCACCTCAAGGCCTTGCAATTCGAAGGTGACCTCAGGCTCGGGTCGGCATCCAACGCTGGCGATGGACCAGAGCAGCAGGATCGCGAGTCCATAGTACGGTGGCGTTGTTCTTAGCATCGACTGCATGGCCTTAGAATCCCGCATATTCGTCCGAAGTCAGTACGAGCCGTTGAATGTCTGCAACGGAAATGGTCATGGAAAAGACACTCAAGCCTTCCAGCGTCTCCTGGTCTGAAGGGTCTCTAGCGAGCATCGTGCGGTACTGCCAACGCACCATGCCTTCGTCCCATTCAGAATTCCAAATGAGGGCATCCACATAGGAGGGTGTGTCGCTCGCTGATGCACCAAAGAGAATCCCGGGTTGGTTGTTTTCGATCACACCATACGCCACATCAAATTCAGCTTGCGTCGGAAATCGCTGATATAGATCATCGAATGATGCTTGAATGAAGTTGAAGCTGTTCATGTTAATTTGGTCATAGATGCTATTCCAAAGCATCCGACCACACGCTTCGCGAACCGTGATGGAGTCAGACTCCAAATCCTCTGGGCATTCTAAGACAAGCTTCAGTCGTTCAGCAGCCGTCTGATTGACCGCGTAGCCTGCCAAATTTCCATTGAGGCTATCTTGAATCGCCATGCTGATAGCCAGGCCATATCGCTCATAGAGAATCGCATCTGAAGCGCCTTCCAAAAACCGAGCTTTCAAATCGGTGTAGAGCTTTTGGTGGTATTGCGTGGTGTAAGTGGATTGGTCGGTAGAGTCGGTGCTCGTCATCAAGACCTCAATCACCTGCAATCGGACGGATGCCGCGAGGCCGCCCGCTTCAAGAATCTCGACGTCCCGCTCCATTTCCAGGTCATTGGGCTCTCTTCCAATCAAGTCAATGTAGTAGCGGTTGACGTAATTCTGAACCAAGATGGTTGAGATTTCATCGTAGTGTGGGATGGCGTTGTCCTCGAAAACGAAGGTTTCGGGTTTGCATCCTGAAAAAACGAGGCACAAGAAACACGCAGTTTGAAGGGTTACGCGAATCTTTCTATGGCAGTGCATTGTGAAGCAATTTATTGCGAAACAGTCGTGCTTGCAATGGGGTTGCTTTAAAATGCGAACAACAGCGGCAATTCACGCGGATGACATCCTGTGCTTATGGGCGAAATATTGAGCGTTTGCGGTGTCATCAGACGCTGCTTGTCCTATTCCAAGGGGTGGGGCGGCGATTCCAGATCATCCGAATCGTCGTCCAGGTCAATCCCAAAATCATCATCGGTGGCCTCTTCAAGCATCACAATCATGCCTTCATCGATGCGGAACAAATAGAGCGTGTCCGAAGTCTCGACTTCAAGACATCGCAAGTATTGACCGCTAGGCATGGAAAGCACCTTCACGTCTTCCTCAGAGAAGCCTTCCGGAAAAGCGGCTTCGATGAGGTCAATGTGGTGCCGCGTGATGTTGGTGTAATTTTTAATAACCCGGTTCATGGTGCGTTGAAAAAAAAGTGATTTACCAGTTCAATATCCAGCCAAATACGAGCGGTGCGACAATGGTGGCATCGCTTTCAATGATGAATTTGGGGGTGTCAACACCGAGTTTTCCCCAGGTTATTTTTTCATTGGGTACCGCCCCTGAATAAGATCCATAACTGGTGGTGCTATCCGAAATCTGGCAGAAATAGCCCCATAAAGGCACTTCCGTTCGTCCCAAATCTTGGTGCAACATGGGCACCACACAGATGGGGAAATCCCCTGCGATGCCTCCGCCAATTTGAAAGAAACCCAGCGTAGACCCGTTTTTCGTGGTTTCGGTGTACCAATCGGCCAGCCAAATCATGTATTCGATGCCGCTTTTTACGGTGGAAGGCACCACATCTCCCACCATGCAGTGGGCCGCAAAAATATTCCCAAGGGTGCTGTCTTCCCAGCCTGGGCAAATGATGGGCAGGTTGCGTTCCGCAGCGGCGACCATCCAACTGTCCTTCGGGTCGATTTCGTAATACTGCTCAAGAATACCGCTGTTCAAGGCCTGATAGAAGTACTCATGGGGCAGGTAGCGCTCGCCCTTGGCTTCGGCCGCTTTCCATAGATCCACCAAGTGATCTTCGAGCCTTCGAAATGCTTCTTCTTCGGGAATGCAGGTGTCGGTGACGCGGTTCATGCCCCGATCAAGCAAGGCCAGCTCCTCCTGGGCTGTGAGGTCGCGGTAATGGGGCACGCGTTCATAGTGTGAGTGCGCGACCAAGTTCATCACGTCCTCCTCTAGGTTGGCTCCGGTGCAACTGATGATGGCCACTTTGTCCTGTCGAATCATTTCGGCAAGACTTTTCCCCAATTCGGCAGTGCTCATAGCCCCGGCGAGGGTAACCATCATGCGCCCGCCTTCTGCCAAATGCGTTTCATACCCTTGAGCGGCATCTCCAATCACCGCTGAATTGAAGTGCTTGTAGTGCGTGGCGACAAAGTCGCGGATGTTTCCAGTGTGTGACATGATTCAAGAGATAGGAGTGGGTTTAAGGGCGTATGTCAACATCTTATACAACAGCTTGGCCGCAAGGAAATCACTGGGCTTACTGCCTGCATGGGCAGCGAGTTCCACGACGTCCATGCCAACGATGTTGAAGCGTTCCGATGCTTTTCGGATCAGGGTGGTCACTTGATACCAATCCAATCCACCGGGTTCCGGCGTACCGGTGTCGGGTACGAAGGCCGGGTCAAATACGTCCAAGTCCACGGTGATATACAGGGGGATTCCTTCACGGCCACAGCGGATCAAAGCGTCTTCCATCCAACGGTCGTCTGGAGTGAAATGACAGTGCTCACCTGAAAACAGATTTCCTGGCTGGATGAATGGACGTTCACTTTCGTCCATGCTGCGGATTCCCACTTGGATCAGCTTCACGTTGCGGGATGCCCAATGCACGGCGCAGGCATGGTTGAAGGGCGACCCCTGATAAGCATCACGCAAATCGGCATGGGCATCCAAATGCAAAACGGTCAATTCAGGGTACGCCTCGGCACAGGCTTGAATGGCTCCGATGCTCACGGAATGCTCACCCCCGATGATGACGGGAATCTGACGTTGGGCGAGCACGTTGGAGGTGGCCGCTTTGACCGCGGCGCACATGGCCTCTGGTGACCCGTGTCCCTCAATGGCTTCGGCGATGGCGACGCCCTCTCGGAAGACTTCCGTTCTGGTCTCCATGTCGTAGACCTCCATGTTGTCCGTGGCGTCCAACAAGGCTGCGGGACCTCGGTCAGCACCTTTGCCCCAGGTGCTCGTGCCATCATATGGCACCGGGATGATGACCGCCCGCTGAGAGGCCGCTGCGCTCAAAGGAGAATCCATTCCGGCATACAATCTATTCATGGTCTTTAGAATTCGAGGGGGTTTGGTCGTTGTGCGGTTCCGCATGCAACGGTTCAATGCGCCGGCTAGAACCCGTTTTGGAGAAGGATGAGGTGTCGGTATTTGTTCGGTCGCTAGCATAGCCGAGCATGCTGAGCACTTCGGGTGCTGTTTGCGCCTGACTAAACACGTGATAGGTCAACGCATCCTTTTCATCGCGATCAACGAGCACATGCTTCAATCCAGGAATCAAACAATGGTGGACACCACCATGCCCGCTGATGTTGTCCTGATAGGCTCCCGTATTGAAGAAGCCGATATAAAGCGGTTGCTCGGGTTGGTATTGCGGGAGGTAGATGGCGTTCAAGTGTTGCTCCGAATTGTAATAATCATCACTATCGCAAGTCAATCCACCCAGAAAAACCCGTTCATAGGGATCGCTCCACCGATTCAGAGGGAGCATCAGGAATCGCTTGTTGATGGCCCATGAATCGGGCAAAGTGGTCATGAACGATGAGTCAATGAGATTCCATTTTTCGCGATCGTTTTGCTTCTTTTGGTGAATCACTTTGAACACGGTGGCGCCGGCTTCTCCCACGGTGAAAGAGCCAAATTCTGTGTAGATATCGGGTACGGGTACCCCGGCTTCTTGACAAGCCACTTGGATTTGCTCCAAAATCGCCTCCACCATGTAGGCGTAATCGTAATCAAACGCCAAGGAGTTTTTTGTAGGCAAACCACCACCGATGTTCAGTGCAGTGAGTGTGGGGCAAACTTTGCG
Source organism: uncultured Flavobacteriales bacterium (assembly GCA_937881575.1). Lineage (GTDB taxonomy): Bacteria > Bacteroidota > Bacteroidia > Flavobacteriales_D > Sanyastnellaceae > UA16. The sequence goes on from CALGEI010000080.1 coordinate 28,923, forward strand.
CAATTCGGCATACACACGCAGGGCCTTCCTCAACTCATTCCAATAATAAGCGGTGTCTCGGATGCCGGTGTTACAGAAAAAATGCAACATGTTGAGCTCGAGGTGCTTTGCTTGTTGCAGTTGCTCCTCAAAAAATGCCATGATGCGATGATAACCAATGCCTAGGCGTGAAGTGTAGAAGGCAAACTTGGGTTCTTCTTCGGTGGCGATTCGAATGCCCACGCGCATGGGCTCGAGAACATGCTTTGCGAGGCGGGCAAACTCATCTTCGTTGTCGATTACCGGGAGGATGCCTTCAAAGCCATCGCCTCTCAGCTGTGCAATCCGATCGATGTAGTCATCGGTCTTGAATCCATTGCAGATGATGGTCGCTTTGCGGTCCAATTTCCCGTCCAACTCCAATGCCCGCACGATGTCCAGGTCAAATGGAGAGGATGTTTCGATGTGAGCCCCATGCTTGAGAACTTCTTCAGTGATGTGCCGAAAATGAGAGCTCTTGGTGACATAGCAATAGTGGTAAGCCGCAGGGTAGTCGAGCTTTTCCATCGCCGAACGAAACCAGCCATGCGCGCGACGGATGTTCTCGCCAATTTTGGGCAAATAGGTAATTCTCAGTGGGGAACCGTGTGTTTTGACCAAGTCCATCATGTGGACACCATGGAATTGCAGCTGGTCATTGTGCAATTGGAATTCCTCTTGAGGCCAATCGAATGTTTGGTCCACGAGGTCGATGTATTGGAGTTTCATCGGAACGGAAATCGGGAAAATGGAAGGGTAATGACAGGAAGCTACCGGACCCATTGATGCCATCAATAGACGCCGTAGTGCCCTTCCCGCTCAGAGCCGGAATGCAAAAGCACAGTTCTTCCGGAGGACTGAAATCCTCAGGCGATTCGCAATCAGCGAAGCGAAAAGCAATGGACGGTGCAAGTGCGATAAGAGGTGCATTGTGCAATTCTTGAGGGCAATATTAGTGAATTTTCTCAATTGAAATCAGGTGTTAAAATTGAAAATTTTCAGAGGCTTTTTGGTGGTGTTGAATTGCGCGATTTCGCATTCCTTTGTTGGGTATGAATGTTGCTCGAAAAATGGCCGTTGTGGATGCCGTCAATCACGCGTTGTCGCAAAGAATTGATGCTGCAGTATGGACCCTTGATGGGCTGACTGAATCACGCAATACCGCATCGAAAAGCACCGCCGGAGACAAGCACGAAACAGGCAGGGCCATGATGGAGGCGGAAATCCAACGCGCCGAACAGCAATTGCAAAAGGCGAGGGTGCTGAGAAATGAGGTCAAAAACATCTCGTGGTCGTTTCGCCAAACGGTCCAGCCCGGAGCATGGTTGCAGACGAATCATGGAGAGTTTTTGATGTCTGTAGGGCTCGGGAAAATTGAAGTGGACGGGGTGTTTTGTTTTGTCCTTTCCGGGGCCTCTCCGCTGGGGCAGGCTCTGATGGGGTCTCGTGTGGAGGACGTTGTGACCTTTCAGGGGCGAGAATACGAGTTGCTCGCGATTCAGTGACGTTGGAATTGCGCCAAATGGCGCACGGTAATGTCGCCCATTTTCGCTCCTTTTTGTTCCGGAAAAAACTCAACCCACACCGCTTCATGGGGCAAGAGCGTCATGCCATTGGATGAGAAGCGTCCCGGAATGCTCGATGTCAATTGAACGCCGTAAGCCACAGAATCGGTTGTCAGCGTTATCCCTTGTCCTTCTTTTTCAAAAGAGACGCGTGCCTCGGGCAATTGCAGCTCAGAAGGCTTGGCAAAACGCTGAACCCCGTGATCCATGATGCGACCATCAACGGATTCCCATTTCCAACGCAAGACTTGTCGATCGTTTTGGGTGATCCAAGTTGGCAGTGCCCCCCAGTTTTTTTCCTGCTCTGAGAAAGGAGGTGCATCGCAGGTGATTTGAGCCGAGTGCACGACCGTTCCCGACCAATCGATGCATTCCAGTGTGACCACACCTTGGATGTGCTGGTTCGACGAATTGATCCATGCCGTGCGCAAGGAGTCCAGATCTGTTCGGTCAATCACTACCCGCTGTGGTTGGTTGGCGTGGCTTACGGCGTGATGTGCCAATTTCCATCTGCCCGCGTGATCCACGGTGGACCAGGAAACGGTTGGCCAGACATCGTTGAGTTGCCAGTACAATGAGCCGCTCGTTTTCCCGCGACTGAAACGGTGTCGCTCCAAGGCTTCACGCAATCCTTCGGCCTGGGTGAGTTGAGTCAGATAAATCCATCGGTCTAGAGCGTCCGTATGGTCCGACTCAATCTCGGGATCGGCTGCATAGCGTTTGGCATAGATCCGCATCATGCCCCAGCCGTCCAAGCCAGGTTGGAGCCACTCCATTTTCGAACGCTGACGAAACTGAAGGGCTTCATCGTCAAAGGCATGGATTCCGACGGCTTCGAGCGTGTGGCGATTGGGTAAGCTTTGAAGACCATATTCACTTGCAAATCGTCCCTCGTGGTTGGAGTAGTAGTCAAAATCCAAGGTGTCAAACCAAACACGCCACGCATGTTC
>CALGEI010000081.1 GCA_937881575.1 uncultured Flavobacteriales bacterium
ATCAAACTTTACTGAAACAAGGCCTCGTAGAGCCCACTGCAATGGAATTGTTCGTAGCCAATGTGGATGGTAGCGAGGCCCGACAAATCACAGCGCTTGGAGGAGCCAATTGGGCTCCTTATTTCCACCCCAATGGAAAACAGGTGCTATTTTCAAGCAATCACCATACAGGAGGATTCCCATTCAATATTTTTATGATCAATTTGGACGGAACAGGCCTCAAACAAATCACATTCGACAGTGCTTTTGATTCGTTTCCTATGTTTTCTCCAGACGGGCGACACTTAGCTTTCTCTTCAAATCGAAACAACGGGAGAACCCGCAGCACGAATGTATTCGTCGCTGAATGGCAAGAACAATGAGACACCAGTATTACGCATTAAACAAGCCCTTTGGCTACCTGAGCCAATTCTCCGATGAGGCCAAGCATCCGGGTTTATTGAAATTGAAGTTAGGTCTTCCCAAAGATGTCTATCCCATCGGTCGATTGGACCGGGATTCAGAAGGTTTACTTCTGCTGACCAATGACAATCGATTCAAGTCAGATATGATTTCTCCAGAAGGCGAGCACGAACGTCGATATTGGGTTCAAGTAGAAGGAACACCCCATGCGGAGGACCTGAGAGCTTTTGAGCGGCCCATGGAGTTGACCATCCGCAAAAACGCGTTCACAACACGCCCCTCTTCTGCGCGCCTGCTTGAAGGACTCGAACTGCCAGAAAGGAATCCACCCATCCGCCAGCGCTTGAATATTCCCACGGCATGGATTGAAGTTTGCCTAACAGAAGGCAAAAACAGACAAGTTCGAAAAATGACTGCTCACGCCGGATTCCCAACGTTGCGTTTAATCCGCAAGGGATTCGGATGTCTGGACCTTGATTCGATGGATTTAGAACCTGGTAAGATCCAAGAACTGACTCAAGAAGAGGCTTACCAGGCTTTGAGAAACGCTTAACATGCGCCGGATTCCCTCTGCTGTATTGACCGTTTTCGTTTTGCTTTGGTCAATTTTTTGCTGTTCCCTTGCCTTGTGTGTTGCACTTGCATCAAAAAAGGCCATCCCTTGGGTTTTAAAGGGAATCGGAAGCGACTTGTGGAGCCAATACATCTTGGTTTTGACCGGAAACCGTCACATGTCCATCTCGCATTCAACGGAGAAGAGTCAGCGAGAGAAGATTCCTTCCGAGGCCATCTTTGTCAGCAACCACGTGAGCCAATTGGACATCAATGCAGCTTCGTTCGCAATACCACATCCCATCGTCTTCCTCGCCAAAGACTCGATTCGAAAAGTTCCTATTCTAGGTTTACTCAACGAGCGCGTAGGGACCGTCTTCATCAATCGCAAGGACAAAGAAGGGGCTCAAAAAGCTGTATTTCGTCTCAAAACGACACTGAAACGAGGAATCTCCGTTTTGGTATTCCCAGAGGGAACGCGTTCAAAAAGTGGGCATATCGCTCCTTTTAAAAAGGGAGCGTTTCATCTCGCTGTGCAAGCAGACGTTCCGATCATTCCCTTGCATGTGCACGGTACCCGAAAGGCTTTGCCTAGCGGTTCGGTTTGGGTTCGATCCAACCCCATCCACGTGCGATTCGGCGCGCCCATATATCCATCGGACTGCGATTCCAACATCAACCTATTGACAGCACGAGCTCAGCAATCGGTTGAAGATCTGAAGTGTTGGCACAGCGAAAACGTCAGCTCACCGGATTGACCGACCAAGCGGAAAGGGCATATGCCGCCTCCAGCCCCTCGCGAATAGCGCGCTGAGCATCAAGTCCTCGGGCATCTTTAGCTCCACCAATGACTTGGACTTGAACATTCAAACCATTCAATTCTGCCAACAATTCTTGACGACTTTCTTGGCCGGCACAAACGACAACATGGTCCACCTCCAACGATTTTTCTTCCCCCCCTTCAATGAAATGCAAAGTACCGTCGGACCAGCTTTGATATTCCACTCCTGAATGCGTCTCGACACCTCGATCCTTCAATGTTTTGCGGTGAATCCAGCCTGTTGTCTTTCCCAGTCCCCCACCTACTTTACCTTCAGACCTCTGAAATAAATGAATCTCTCGAGGCGATTCGCCCGATACCGAATCCAAAAGCCCCCCTCTAGATTTCAATTCTTCATCTATGCCCCAAGTTTGGGAAAAGTGGCCTTCAGACTGATGCGATAAGAAATCTGCAACGTCAAATCCAATGCCACCTGCCCCAATAATGGCAACGCGACGCCCCACCTCAACTTTGGCGCTCAATACATCTGTATAGCCCACGATCTCAGCCTGATTTTCCAGACCTGGAATATGAAAGCCTCGAGGACGCACACCTGAAGCAAGAATAATTGCGTCAAAATGGGCTCCGATTTCTGAAGCGATTACAGGATGATTTAAATGCGTTTTGACATTGAATTTTTCGAGCATATTCTCGAAATATCGGAGTGTCTCATAAAACTCTTCCTTTCCTGGTATTTTCTTAGCCAAGTTGAATTGGCCTCCAATTTCTCGACCTTCATCAAACAATTGCACATCGTGACCCAGTCTTGCTGCTTCGATGGATGCGCTGAGGCCTGCAGGTCCTGAACCGACGACGGCGACACGCAAAGAAGTTGATGCCTTTGCGTCCAATGGCCATTTGCCTTCGTGGCTGGCCCGAGGATTGACCAAGCATGTAGCCACTTTCCTTTTGAAAATGTGATCCAAACAGGCTTGATTGCAGCCAATGCACGTGTTGATCTCATGCGCTCGGTTCAATTCTGATTTGACAACTATCTCTGGGTCTGCTAAGAAAGGCCGAGCCATCGAGATCAAATCAGAAACGCCATCCTTCAAGGCCATTTCACAAGTCTCTGGATTGTTGAAGCGATTCGTAGCAACGAGCGGAATGCCTACATGCCCTTTTAATTTCTTGGTCACAAAAGAAAAATGTCCTCTTGGAACCATCGTGGCAATGGTTGGGATTCGGGCTTCATGCCAACCGATTCCTGTGTTCAGCACATCCGCTCCGGCGGATTCTACTGCTTTTGCCAAAGTGACCACTTCTTCCCAGGAACTCCCCTTCGGAACGAGGTCGAGCATGCTCAATCGATACATGATCAAAAAGTCAGGGCCACAAGCCTCTCTTATACGGCGCACTATCTCGACTGGAAATAGCATGCGCTTTTTAAAAGTCCCACCCCACCGATCTTCACGGGTATTGGTTTCTTCCACCAGAAACTGGTTGATTAAATACCCTTCAGACCCCATGATTTCGACCCCATCATACCCCGCGGACTTGGCCAACTCTGCAGCATGAACAAACGAACGGATGGTTCTTCTCACTCCATAATCCGTGAGTTGGCGCGGTTTAAATCGATTAATGGGCGCTTTTTTTGCAGAAGGTGCCACATTGAATGGGTGGTAGCTGTATCGGCCACCGTGAAGGATTTGCATGCAGATGCGACCTCCTTCATTGTGGACAGCCTCAGTGATCAAACGGTGCTCTCGAGCGTGTCGTTTTCGCTGCATACGCGCTCCACCAGGTCCCAAAGCACCCTCTCTATTCGGCGCGATACCACCTGTAACAATCAAAGCCGCTCCTCCTGCAGCCCGTTCGGCGTAAAATCGAGCCAAAGCGGCCATGCCACCTTTGGATTCTTCCAGACCTGTGTGCATACTCCCCATGATGATCCGGTTGGGCAGTATTAGTTTGCCTACTTGAATAGGATCAAAGAGTAACGGGTAATTGGGATGCTTCATGTCAATCGAAATCGCGGTATTTGTCGACGAGATCATCACGACGAATGGTGTTCCGTAAATATTGATACAAGAATCGTGAACCATTCTCCCCCTTCACCTCCTTCTTGTCTTTTTTGATGTCAGCAATCATCGTCA
>CALGEI010000082.1 GCA_937881575.1 uncultured Flavobacteriales bacterium
ATCGCCTGATTCATTACACTCATTTTCGAGTGTGGCAAAACCAAAACCTATCCCTTTGTACGGGGTGCTTTCCTTAAAAGTTGCGATTGACAAGAAAAAAAACATAAATAAATCATAAATAACTGTTTGTCAGTTATTTAGATAGTCTATTTTTTTTTGATCATTTCCTCGTTTTGCACGCGAATGCTCTCTTTGTGGAGTTGTTCGAGCAGCTTAGCGGTGAATTCAGAACCCAATTTTAGATTCTGACCCCATGCTGACCGTGTCTTCAGCACTTCATGCCACCGTTCCAGTTGAAGGATGGTCATGCCATGTTCCAATTTGAAACGCCCAATTTCGCGAGCGAGATCCATGCGCCCATGAAGCAGCTCAATGAGTTGTTCATCCAGCGAATCCATTTGTAGTCGCATGGCTTCCAAACCATCAACCTGTTCTGGATTCACATTGGATTGCCGAATGGTGAGCTCGTCAAGAAGCGTGTCGAGGTCTTTTGGAGTCAATTGTTGTCCGGCATCACTCCAAGCGTCATCCGGAGAACGATGGGATTCAATCATCAGCCCGTGCATCCCGAGGTCCATGGCTTTTTGAGCCACAGAGGCAATGAGGCTCCGATTCCCGGAGATATGACTCGGATCGCACAATAATGGGATTTCGGGCATCTCGGCACGCAAGCCGATCGGGATTTCCCACATCGGTGCGTTGCGGTATTCCTTCAGGCCGTAGCTGCTAAACCCGCGATGCATGGCCCAAACGGGGCCACCTACCTTTTCGGCAACGCGTTCGATCGCGCCCATCCACAGTTTTAAATCTGCGTGCATGGGATTTTTTACAATGATCGGAATTTTCGTTCCTGCAAGTGCGTCGGCAATTTCCTGCACGGCAAATGGACTGACCGTCGTCCGAGCCCCGATCCAAAGAACGTCCAGCCCGGCCTCCAAGCACGCTTCAACATGCTGGGCGTTGGCGACTTCCGTTGCCACGGGTATTCCTGTTTCTTGGCGTGCTTCCACGAGCCAGTCTAAAGCTTCTGTGCCCCTGCCTTCAAAAGAATGCGGTCGCGTACGGGGTTTCCAGATGCCGGCTCGAAAAAGATTGACACGTCCCAGCACTTTGAGTTGCCTCGCTGTTTCCAACACTTGTTCGCGAGACTCCGCACTGCATGGACCGCTCACAACGAACGGTCTCTGACTTGAATCTAAGTAGGAGGGAAGAACAAAGGCTTCCATGAGATTTTTGACCACCACTTTGCGAATATAACCTCTGAAACGAGTTCATGTATGAATACAGGTTAACAAGCAAGAAGAACGAGATGTTCACGCCGAAGTGATGCGTGGTTTCGTTTGTTGTGCGGTGCATTGTCATTGAAGAACAAGAGCATTAGGGGTCCAGGGGATGGTCGTGGTATCTGAATGATTGATTTTTGGTGCGCGTGGCGCTGTGAATTGTCCAAGTTTATTGCAAGGGGAGAAGGTCCTGTCATTGGAGCTGCACCCTTTTGTGTTCGAAAATCACGGGGTGCAAGGCGGTTGTCGATCCAAAATGTTAAACAATGCCTCATGCGCGCAGCGGGGTGTTACATTCGAGGGGAAAACAATCGATCTGTTATGAAAAGTGTTGTCCTATTTTATTTCATCCTTGTCGTTGGTGCTCTGAACGCACAACTTGTTGTCAATGAAGGTTCGAATAAGAATTTCAATTCCATCCTTGATGAGGATGACGAATCTGAAGATTGGATAGAGATCTATAACGCAGGGAACGCGGCGGTTAATCTTGAAGGTTATTCCCTCTCTGACGACGAACTGGATCTGCAGAAATGGACCTTTTCAGCGTATGAAATTCAACCAGGAGAATTCCTGATCGTCTTTTGCAGTGGCAAGGATCGACAGATCAATCAGGTATTTGAAAGCGTAGCCTTGATTGAAAACTACACGCCTGAACCAGGATGGAATTCCCACGATTTCGGTGCGCCTTTCGAATGGGATGGATCATCGAACATTCTCGTTGATGTATGTTCTTATTACAACCAAGGCTACACCTCGAATTCCATATTCAACCAAACAGCGACCACCTTCCCCTCAACGCTTGTTAAGTACAACGACAACAGTGACGCATCCTGTGACGCCTTTGGAGGTGATGTTTACTATCAAAGGCCCAATACGCGGTTTAACACGAGCATCGTTGGGGATGACAACATACAGAACTGCAACACATGCTATCCTGCCCCTTATGGAAACTGGTATTGGAGCGCAAGAAATCAGATGCTATTCACTGCGGATGAACTTCTAACCGCTGGATTATCCGCCGGACCCATAAGCAATATGGCTTGGGATGTAGAAAGCACAGCCAGCGAAAACTACACGTATATCAGCATCAAAATCAAGCACACCCTCAACGATGAAGTTTCGACTGAATTTGTAAATGACAACGGTGTGGAGTTTCATGCCAATTTTAAAATAGATTCCCAAGGAGAGACGGTTTACCTGTCATCACCTGCTCAAGAAATTTTAGATCAACTCTATGTTGACTGTCCATCAACCCTGACTAGCCTGGGTTCTCTTCCTGACGGTAGCCTCTCATCGGATGTGCTCACGCTCCCGTCACCGGGCGCATCAAACGGCAACAGCACCCATCCTGAAGGGATTTGCAGCGCTCCATTGATCTCGGAGATAGGAGGCGTGTACAACACAACGCTCAGTGTGGAGATTTTCAATACGGGAGACGCAGACACGCAAATCCGATTCACGACGAATGGAGACGAACCGAACCAAGATTCAGAAATCTATCTCGGGGAGGCGATCGAAATTTATCAATCCTCATCCATCCGAGCGAGAGCCTTCAAAGACAACTTCGTTCCCAGTTCGATTGCGTCGGAATCTTACTTGTTAAACGTTTCCCACATCACCCCCATCTTGTCCATTCAGGTCGATAACTCAAGCCTTTATGGCGAAGAGGGCATATTTGATCACTGGGGTGAGGACTGGGAGAGATTTGCGCAAATAACCTTCTACGACTCGACTTCGGCACACGAATTTGTCTTCGACCGCGATGCGGCCATGCAAATAGATGGGGGAGCGGGAGGGAGCAGGTCGCATCCTCAACACTCCTTTCGGTTAGAGCTCGCCAAAAGCGCATTCGAAGAAACTCCAGTTGAATGGAGTCTTCTCTCCAATAGGCAAGAACGAGACACCTACTCTCGCCTTTATTTCCGGAATGGAAGCAACCAATGGTTAACACTCCCCTACAAGGACGCCTATTTAGTGGATGCGCTCACGAGTGGAACGCATTGCTACCACTCCGCCATGCGTCCCGTATCCGTTTACATCAATGGAGGCTATTTTGGTCTCTACGAAATGAGGGAGAAGTTGGATGGAGAATTCTGGGAGGAATACGACAACTTCCAAGATCCAGAATCGGTCGACGTGATTTCTGTGAGCTATTGGTATGATCTCGTGCTCAGGGCGACTCAAGGGCAAGCCCAAGACTATTTGAACAGTTGGGAAGACTTCCAAAGCCTCGATCCCGCTTCCGAGGATTTTATACTCGAGGCGAACGCGATCTATGATCTTGAGAATTACTCTGATTACATCATCAGTCAGGGATGGATCGGTAATTTCGATTGGCCATACAACAACATCAAAGCGTACCGATCGGACGCTTCAGACCTGAGGTGGAGATTTGCAACGATCGATCTGGAATTGAGCCTACAGCCCAATGGATGGTCAGGTTGTCAGGATAACGGATTGGATCACATCTTGGGGCAGGGGGAGAACAACCTTTTCGTAGGGGCCTGGAATCGGAGTATGGACAACGAAGAATACCGGGTTTATTTTATCAATCGCTTCGCAGACCTCAATAACACACTTTACCGATCACAAAGATTGCTCTCCATCGAGCAGAATTACTTCAACGAGTGGGTTCTTGAGATGCAACAGGAATATCAGCGATGGGGCAATCCGAATGAGGTAGCCCAAGAGATGGATGGGTTCTACGACCGCCACAATCTGTTGAGGGATGACATAGAATGCAAAGCGGGCGTGATTCAAGACCAGATCCAGGATGCACTCGAGCTCGATGGACAGTTTGACGTACTCCTTGACGTTTATCCGGAAAATGCGGGCGTCATCCATCTCAATACCATCACTCCGACGGATTATCCATGGGATGGAGTCTATTACAAAGGGATCCCCATAGAGCTCACTGCTGAAGCGAATCCAGGGTACAACTTCGTGTTGTGGGGGATCGACAGTGATGTCGACGACCAGATGAATCCGTTTTGGACGGGTGAAACCTATAGCAGCGAACTGAGCTTCACTGCAGTTTTTGAAGTGACCAACGAGGTGGAAGAAATCGACACGAACACGTTGGTTGATGTTTACCCCAACCCCGCAAAGGACATCCTTCACATCAGGACGAGTTCAAATCGAATTCGAGGTTGGCAGATTTACAATCATCAGGGTCAAGTAGTGGAAGTGACGGCGAACCACGCGCTAGACACGCATGTCGCGCTCAATGTTAGCCAACTTGCTCCTGGAATCTACACCCTGTCAACCTCCACTGATTCAGGTGTCGAGGTCAATCGTTGGGTGAAATTTTAATCCCTGAGGCCATGCGCTGAGCTTCTGATTTGAGGTCGCGAACTCCGCTCATGCGCTTGTTCACCACGTGTGTCGAACCAAAAACGGGAGACCGCATCGCTGCAATCTCCCGTTTTGTACCCGGAGCGGGACAGTTCTCGAACCCCTTATTCGCTAACCTCGATGAATTCAGGGCGTTGAAGGAATCCCTCAAACGCGAGGGAATCTTCG
>CALGEI010000083.1 GCA_937881575.1 uncultured Flavobacteriales bacterium
GGTTGGAGTAGTAGTCAAAATCCAAGGTGTCAAACCAAACACGCCACGCATGTTCGTCACCAGAGATGCCGTGTTCTTTTTGATGCAGCGGATCCTTCATAGGGGAAGAGGCCCAATAAAATTGGTCGGACTCCTCAGCGACGATTTGCGGGAGCAAGGCACCAAATACCGAGTCGTATGCCCGTTGAACCGCCACCGAATCTTGGGAGGACAGTCCATATAGGTTTGGCCATCCCCAAGTTTTCCAAGCTTTTTCGGATTCATTGTTGCCACACCAAATCGCCAAACTGGGATGATGTCGCAGGCGTTGGACGTTGTATCGTGCCTCGGCTTCCACAGAAGCAGCATAGCCGGAGTCCCCTGGAACCATGCAACAGGCGAACATAAAATCTTGCCACACAAGCAGTCCCAGTTCGTCGCATCGATCATAGAAGATGTCTTCTCCGTATACAGCGCCACCCCACACACGAAGCATGTTCATGTTGCCGGCGATCGCCTGTTGTAGGGTCTCCTCAACCCGTTCCCGTGCACGAACCGGAAAAAAATCGGCCGGAACGATGTTGGCACCGCGCGCGAACACCTTGTGTCCATTGACGTGGCAGGCAAAACTTCGGCCTAGCTCGTCGCGTTCACGAATCCACTCAATAGAACGGATCCCGAATCGAAGCGATTGGCTTCCCTCGGTATTGCTACAACGCAGGGTGTAGAGCGGTTGGTCTCCCATGTCCCGCGGCCACCAGCGTTGAGGCGCAGCAATGGTCAATTGCCACAATGAATCATGAACGGGCGTCATCTGGTATTGAGCTGGGGATCCGCTCGGTCCGTCCAATTGCCATTCCAGTGAACCCGTTGCGTCAAGACGCACGTGGTAAGTCGCATTCTTTTCGTCAAGCTCCAAGAGGTCCAAGCGCATGTTCTGAGGGGCCGAGCTCCTCGTTTTCACAAGTGAAACACTTTTCCAAATACCCGCAGAAACCAATCGCGGTCCCCAATCCCATCCAAATTGATAGTACGCCTTGCGGGAAACGCTGCTCGTTTGTTTTCCTTGAGGTCGATCTTCATTGCTGACCGGAATGAGCCAAGGAGAGGCGTCTAGCTTTTGTTGGCCTTCAACAACCGCTGAATGCAATCGGACTTGCAGGGTGTTGATGCCAACTCGAAGGTTGGTGGCTGGAAAGCGATACGCCCGGTGCGCATTGTCTGTCTCACCAAGGATTTCATCATTGAGAAGAATGGTGGAGTAGGTATCGATTCCTTCAAAGATCAATTCAAAGGATGCATCCAATGGATTTGGAAGGTCAAATTCTGTTTGATAGATCCATTCTTTGGTTTCCAAAGGCGCGCTCAATCGCTCGTTGGTTTGTTGATATGGAGAATCCCGCAACCCCGCGTTCATCAGGTCGGTGATGACATCCCCTGGAACGGCAGCGGGTTGCCAAATGGAATCCGTTGATTCTCTAAACTCCCATGCACCATCCAGGGACCAAGAGTCCGGTGAAAATGGAATGGGGTGATCCGTGCCGCAAGCGCTCAGAATGCAAAGGGTGAGCACATAAACAGACCAGCGGTATGTCTTGATGAGGTATGAGGAAGGAGAAGCCATGGGTGGAGTGTCAAAACTACATGAAACGAGTAAAAATCCGCAGCATTTCTTTTGCTGCTTTCCCGCATCTTTGCACCTTTAAATGGTTGCTAAGAGGCTTGGTTTTACTGGAATGTTGAAAAGTTCAAATCCCGATTGGGATATAGATTTTTAGAGTAATTGTATTTTCAACACTTTTACAAGACATTTGTGATTGAATAGAATGAAGCATGGTGCGAATGAACAGGTCGTTAATTGAAAGAATGAAGTCCATTGGATTGGGGGCTGTGACGGCGATAGCGCTGCTCATGTCTGTGGGGTGCGGTGAACAACCGTCTTCAGAAACCCAATCAAGGGAAGGCGCATTTGTCGATTCTATTTTAGCGACCCTGAGCATTCAGGACAAAGTGGGGGAGATGACGCAATTGACCTTGGGCGCCATCGCAATCGGTTCACCATATGATCTCGCGGAGCCGCAGCATTTGGATACAGCCAAGGTTCGACGGGCTTTGTTGGATTATCGAGTTGGCAGTATTTTAAATTGTGGCAACCACGAACACTCGCCTGAAAAATGGCATGAGTTCATCACAGGCATTCAGTCGGCAGCAGCAAGCAAAGCATCGGGTATTCCCGTTTTGTATGGCGTCGATGCCATTCACGGGGCAACGTACACTGCAGGTGCCGTTCTTGGACCTCAACAAATTGGATTGGCTGCAACGTGGAATACGGAGTTGGTTCGGAAAGGAGCCGAGAACACCGCAAGTGAAGTTTTGGCATCGGGCATTCCTTGGAATTTCTCTCCTGTTGTGGATCTGGGACGCGATCCGCGTTGGCCTCGATTTTGGGAAACGTTTGGTGAGGACCCACTTTTGGCGAGTGAAATGGGTGTCGCTTTAGTCAAAGGATACCAGGAAGGACCGTCCCCAATTGCGGCGACGTTGAAGCATTTCTTGGGATACGGGTTGACACTGAGCGGCAAAGACCGCACGCCGGGATGGATTCCAGAACGCCAGCTTCGTGAGTACTTCGTGCCCTCCTTTCAGGCATGCGTTGATGCGGGGGCCATGTCCATTATGGTCAACAGTGGGGAAATGAATGGAATCCCAGTGCACTCCAATAAAGTCATTTTGACGGACCTGTTGCGGGATGAGATGGGTTTTGAAGGAGTCGCGGTGACGGATTGGGAAGATGTAAAATACCTCGTTACCCGCCATCGGATTGCACATGACTACAAAGAAGCCACGCGGATGGCCGTTGAAGCGGGCATTGATATGGCCATGGTGCCATTGGACTTGGAGTTCAGTGATGCGTTGATTGAACTGGTCAACGAAGGCACGATATCGGAGCAGCGATTGGACGTATCGGTGCGTCGAATATTGACCATGAAATACCGATTGGGTTTGTTTGAGAATGGCGGTTTCCCTCCATCGCTTGCGACCTATCCGGCGAAGGAATCACTCGAAGGTGCCGCGGCACGCGCAGCCTTGGAGTCCATCACGCTTTTGAAGAACGAAGGACAACATGCGGTGTATGCCGATCAGCCCATTTTGCCCATCGGTGGTGAAGGCGTTGTTTTTGTGACAGGGCCTACGGCTCATAGTTTGAATGCGTTGAACGGTGGATGGACAGGGACTTGGCAGGGGGTAGACCCCACCTACAATACCCCCGGACGTCCAACTTTGGTGGAAGCGTTGGAAACGCGGTGGGGATCCAGTCGAACAAAGCGCGAAGATCTGACGATGGAATTCACGGACGTGGACATCGATCGCGTGGTAAGGTCCATCCAACGAGCTCAGCCGCAATGCGTCGTTTTGGCCTTAGGTGAAATGCCTTACACAGAGATTGTCGGGAATGTTGAGGACATCTCGCTCTTTGCCAACCAAAAAGCGTTGGTCCGAGCGGTCCATGCCACGGGCGTGCCAATAGTAGCCGTGTTCATTGAAGGGCGTCCTCGTCCATTTGCGGATGTGGAGCCACTTATGGATGCCATCGTGATGGCTTATTTGCCAGGAGATTATGGTGCAGATGCGATTGCTCAGGTATTGGATGGTTCTTTCAATCCCAGCGGGCGACTGCCATTCACTTGGCCGCGCCACGCATCATCGCACATGACGTATGACCACAAATACACAGAGCAAATAGATACAAAATTCGGAACCAATGCGTTCAACCCGCAGTTCCGTTTTGGACATGGGTTGAGCTACAGTGAGGTCACCTACTCGAATTTGCAGTCGGATCAATCGGACTATTCCTTGACCGATGTGATGGCATTTACCGTCACGCTCACCAACAACAGTGATCAATCCACTGCGGAGGTGGTCCATTTATTCAGCCAAGACAGTGTCGCGACGATTACACCAAGTGTGGATCGATTGCGCGCATTTCAACGGGTCACCTTGAATCCCAACGAAACGAAAGAAGT
>CALGEI010000084.1 GCA_937881575.1 uncultured Flavobacteriales bacterium
CTATTTCATCCGGGAAGCGACACTGGATGAGGTCAACGATTGGTACGAAGATCTCCGGCCGACAGACCCGCAAATTCCTGAACGGGATTTGAGCATCACTGAGATTTTACCTTTGGATGATATCAGTTTTGATATGTCCTCGGCACTCGGTGCAAAATGTGCTAACGTGTCCACAATGCGAACGTTCGGATTCCCTGAAGGCACCATTCCGGATGGCTATGGAGTTCCGTTTTATTTCTACGACGAATTCATGCAATACAATGACTTCTATGAAGAGGCAGAAGTCATGATTACCAACCCGTCATTCATTTATGACATTGATTTTCGTGAAGACCGTTTGCGTGATTTCAGAGACGACATCAAAGACGCGCCGATGCCGCCTTGGATGATGGACGCTTTGCAAGAGATGCACGACTCCTTCCCTGTGGGAACGCCTGTTCGATGCCGATCGAGTACAAACAACGAAGATTTACCCGGGTTTAGCGGCGCTGGACTTTACACGTCCAAGACCCAATATCCCGAGGAAGGACACATCTCAAAGTCCATCAAGCAGGTGTATGCGAGCATGTGGAATTTTAGAGCCTATGAAGAACGTGATTTTTACCGCGTAGATCATTTCATGGCCGCTATGGGTGTCTTGTGCCATCCCAATTTTCAGGAGGAACAGTCCAATGGAGTTGGAATCAGCCTAGACCCCATTTATGATAGTCAAGGGACGTTTTATTTGAACACCCAAGTGGGTGAGTCATTGATTACAAATCCCGATCCCAATGCCGTTCCTGAAGAGATTCTACTCTACGAAGATCCGACAGAGGGGGCTGGGTTTGTGGTGTTGAGGTTGTCCAATCTAGTGGAACCTGGAGAGCTGGTTATGGATTTAGAACACCTCGACCTCCTCAGGGAATACCTGAACGTCATCCATGACGAGTTTGCCGTGCTTTACGGCGTAGAGGGAATCGAAGGGTTCGGAATGGACATTGAATACAAGGTCACGGCCGAAGACCAATTGGTCATCAAACAAGCACGACCGTGGGTGTCATTTTGGGCAGGCATCAAAGCCGACGACGACTTGGCTGTTGAAGAGTTCATCGATCCGGTGGCTTCCTCCTCCTTGGGAACAGAAGAAATGGTCACCATCCGGGTGGCCAACACGGGATTGAATGACATGAGTGATTTCGATCTCTCCTTGCTTGTGGACGGACAGTTGATGGAAACCATGAACATCACCGATGTGATTGAGCCTTTCAGCGACGCTGAATTTCAATTCACTACGCCACAAGATTTCTCAGCCACAGGTGATTACATGATCACGGGTGTTGTATCCGACCCGGACGATGGTTATGGAAACAACGACACACTTGATTTCGTTCTCAGTCACATCCACGCGCTCGACGCATCCATTGCCATTGGGCAGGTCAACTCGACATGCGATGGTCAAATGGGTGTCAGTGTCGTGCTGACCAACCTTGGTGAAGAGGCCATTGAATCTGTAGAAATCCTAATATTGGTCAATGACGAAGTGATGGCGGTCTTAGAGGAAGATGTGGACATTGTTTCCCAAGAACAGGGCAGCTTGTCTTTCCTCATAGAAGACGACCTCCTCTCCACGAGCAACATCATTCAGTTGGCCATCACCAACGTCAACGGAGTTACTGACGGAAACGCCAGTAACAACACAGCGACAACAAGCGCCGATTTGGAGGTGGACTTTGAAACCCTCACGCTCTATTTCCTCGCGGACAATTATCCCGGTGAAACTTCCTGGAAAATGATCGATGTGGGATCGGGACAGATCGTATCTGAAGGCGACTTAGGTGGAGGTGCTGACGAATACACAGAGGAAATTTGCATCAGTTCTAGCTCGTGTCTCACCTTGTATGTATTTGATTCATATGGCGATGGTATGTGTTGTGGCTACGGACAGGGGTATTTCCAAGTCTCGAATTCCTCGGGCGAAATCATCGTTTCCAACGATGGTGATTTTGACGATGAAGCCGTCGAGTCTTTTTGCGCCGGGGACAATGGCTGTGAAATTTTGGCCAACATCGATGTTGAACACACCTCATCATCATCCGCGGATGACGGAATCATCACCATCACGACATTTACTGCGGCGGACAATTTTGAATACAGCATCGACGCCGGACAGTCATTCGGAAGTGCTAACACATTTGAAGGCCTCAGTGCCGGAGCGTACGATGTCGTTGTTCAAAACGAAAGCGGAACCTGCACCTACATGGAAACCATTTTTGTAGACGTATGCGACTTTACAGATTTGGAAATCAACGTCACTCACCCCTATTCCGTGTTGACTGCGGACGGCTCGATTGTGATCACGGCTTTGTCTGGAGAAAGTTCATACCAATACAGCATTGATGGCGGACAAAACTTTGCAACGTCTGGTACATTTATGAATCTACCCGTCGGCGAATACAATGTCGTCGTAACGGACAACAGCAGTGTGTGTGCTTATGAATTTGAACGATTGCTTGTCCCTAGCGGCGTTGTCACTGTTGATGAGGATGTGGCCGACGACACCTTGATCACGATTTACCCCAACCCCACAAGCGATCAATTCAATATTGAAATCGAGTCTTCGGGCACATGGGATGAGCCGTTGCACATC
>CALGEI010000085.1 GCA_937881575.1 uncultured Flavobacteriales bacterium
ATGCGATGGACGCGACAGCAGAATGTGACGGCGCTGGCAACGGCGAGGAACTGACGGCTTGGTTGTCCAACAACGGCGGCGCTTCGGCGACGGATGCTTGTGGCGGCGTCAGCTGGTCACATGACTTCGACGCTTTGAGCGAGGCATGCGGCGCAACGGGTGCAGCCAGTGTGACCTTCACGGCGACGGACGACTGCGGCAATGCGACGAGCACGACGGCGACGTTCACGATCGAAGACACGACGTCTCCGGAGGTGACCGATGCGATGGACGCGACAGCAGAATGTGACGGCGCTGGCAACGGCGAGGAACTGACGGCTTGGTTGTCCAACAACGGCGGCGCTTCGGCGACGGATGCTTGTGGCGGCGTCAGCTGGTCACATGACTTCGACGCTTTGAGCGAGGCATGCGGCGCAACGGGTGCAGCCAGTGTGACCTTCACGGCGACGGACGACTGCGGCAACGCGACGAGCACGACGGCGACGTTCACGATCGAAGACACGACGTCTCCAGCCTTTACTTCCGTGCCTGTTGACTATACCTTGTCTTGCGATGAGGAACTCATCTTAGATGAGGCTTTTGCAACGGACAATTGCAGCGAAGTCATGATTTCGGTGAACGAAGAGGTTATATTGGATGTCTTCTGTCCAGCAGCCTATACGATCATTCGCACATTCAGGGCTGATGATGCTTGCGGTAATTTCGCCAATGCGGTTCAAACCATTTCCATTGTCGACACTTCAGCACCTGTCTTCGAAGCAGAGAGTTCCATTGAAATCAGCTGTGATAGCTGGCCAGACGGAAACTTGTACGCTACGGCAACAGACAATTGCGGGAATATCTTCATGTCCTATTCAGACGTGGAGGGTTCCGAAGGCTGTGTCACCCCTGTGGGTTCTTACATTCGAACCTATACGGCGGTGGATGACTGTGGCAATCAAAGCGACTTTGTACAAACCATTGTGCTCGTAGATGACGTGGCACCTGTTTTGACTTTGACTTGCCCTCAGGACGCTAGTCTTCTCGCAGACGAAGCATGCGGAGTCGACACTTCAGTTGAGGCGTTAGGAACGGCTACGATCGAGGCTTCGGACAATTGCGATGCGAATTTGGCTCCACAGCTGAGCATCACAGATGGTCCAATCTCATCTATTTGTGTGGGGACTTACAGTTTCGTTCGAACATTCTCAGCAACGGTGACGGACCAATGTGGCAACAATACAGAGGTCTCATGCGAGCAGTCCATTGTTGTTGAAGACATAGCCGGACCTTCATTGAACGAGGCCATGGACGCAACAGTGGAATGCGATGGCGCTGGCAACAGCTCAGATCTTCAGGCTTGGTTGGCGAACCAGGGTGGAGCATCGGCATTCGATGGCTGCAGCGATGTCACCTGGACCAATGACTTCGATGCCTTGAGCAATGATTGCGGTGCAACGGGCACAGCGACGGTTACATTCACGGCGATGGATGACTGCAGCAATGCGGCCAGTACAGTGGCGACCTTCACCATTGAAGACACCACAGCCCCTTCTATGGAAGAAGCAGTGACCGTCACTGTTGAATGCGATGGTGCAGGAAATGCCGCGGAACTAGAAGCTTGGCTCGCCAGCAATGGAGGCGCTTTTGCGAATGAACTCTGTGGCGCGATTTCTTGGTCAAATGACTTCGTCGCGTTGAGCGACGATTGCGGTGCTTCAGCTGCTGCGACAGTGGTCTTCACAGCGACAGATGAGTGTGGCAATGCGACGAGCACAACGGCTTCGTTCTTGATCGAAGACACGCAGGCTCCCATCATTGAAGCTTCCATTGAAATTTATTTAGCATGCGATGTTTACAGCCCAGACTCCATTTACGAAGCCACCTTTATGGATGCTTGTGCGGATGATGTGGATGTGAGCATGATCGATCAACCCTTCACGGGTGGTTGCTTGAATGTGAATCAGAGCTGGTTTATTCGCACGTATACGGCAACGGATGCTTGTGGAAATGCAAGCACGTACGAACAGATTATTTACCTGTTTGACGATGTAGCGCCGGTGGTCAGTATCGACTTCTGCCCAGCGGATGTGTCCGTAACGCTTGACGAGACCTGTTCAGGAGATACTTCGATTGAAGCTTTGGGCATGGCGCTGGCGTCTGTTACCGACAATTGTGACATCCCAGATTTGACCGTGACGTATGAAGACAGTGCGCCTGTAGCAGTGTGTGGTGCGTCCTATTCATTCATCCGAACCTTCTACGCTACCAGTGTGGATGGCTGCGGCAACGTGTCGGAAATGGTCACATGTTCTCAGACCATTGACGTGGTCGATACCCAGGCTCCAGTCGTTCAGGCAGCATCAGACATGATCCTGGAATGCGATGGCTTAGGCAACGTTTCGAACCTCGCGTCTTGGCTTGCTGATCACGGTGGTGCTTCTGCAACGGATGCATGTGGTGCGGTGACCTGGTCAAATGATTTCGATGGATTGAGCGTTGACTGCAGTGCGACAGGTTCAGCAACGGTGACCTTCACCGCGACTGATGCTTGTGGCAATGCGTCGAGCACCATGGCGACGTTTACCGTTGAAGACACGACTGCTCCGGCGGTAGTGGATGCGATGGATTCAACAGTCGAATGCGACGGTTCGGGCAACACATCTGCATTGGAATCGTGGCTTGCGAGCAATGGGGGTGCTTCGGCAACGGATGCATGCAGCTCCTTGACTTGGACCAATGACTTCGATGCCTTGAGTGACGACTGCGGTGCAACGGGCACGGCAACGGTCACCTTCACGGCGACGGACGACTGCGGCAATGCAACGAGCACACAGGCTACATTCACAGTTGAAGATACCAATGCCCCTGCGGTCGCAGATGCGATGGACATGACGGTCGAATGCGATGCGTTGGGCAACGGTGAGGAGTTGAATGCATGGCTGATGAACAACGGTGGTGCTACCGCGACGGATGCATGCGGAGGCGTGACCTGGACAAATGACTACGAAGCGCTTAGCGATGACTGCGGTGCGACGGGTACAACAACAGTGGCTTTCACAGCAACGGACGATTGTGGCAATGCAACGAGCACTTCGGCTTCATTTACAACCGAAGACACGATGGCTCCAACATTCACGGAATCTCCGATGGATCAAACGAATCAATGTGAGGAAACAGCCTATGCCGTTTCTGCCACGGATGCTTGCAGCTCCGTTGTTATTTCAGAAAACCGCACCGTGATCAGTGATGATGGATGCGGCAATTACGAGCACGAAGTGACCTTGACTGCCGAAGATGCTTGTGGCAATGCGGCATCGCATCAATTCACCATCGTTGTGATGGATACTGAAGCGCCTAGCATTGCGGATGCCGAGGGCATGGAGAACGGCGGAATCCTGCCGGTGTGCGTCGAGGATATCTGGGGTACATTGAATGTCCCAGACCCCGTATCAATAGAAGGTTTCGACAATTGTGATGCGGACTTCACATTGGACTACTTGGAAACGGTTGTTGGTCCGTATGCGCCAACAGAATCCATCCGCAATTTCTTCATACCAATGTCTCCTGAAGCTGATGAAGATGGATTGACTTGTGATGATTTTGAAGTGCATGTAGCCCGTCTGTTCAACTTTGTAGGCGATGAGTTCTACACGGCCATGGGAGGTTTGATGACCAACTATGAAGACGGTTCGCGCCATTTGACTTTGGATGTCGTTTCAACGGAAAACCCCAATGCGGGCTGGACCTTTGAAATTGATTTAGACATGGGCATGAACTGGGTGGATTGGGAAGGTCAACCGGGTTCACAGAGTTATAAATCCGACTGTGGATTGGGTGATTACACCGAGTGGATGTACCACATGATGCAGGCTTCTAGCACGGCATCAGGTTGGGGTGATTACGAAGACTCTGAGTTGTCGTTGACCCATCAGCCGGCCAACGGTTACTTTGGATTCCAGATGGGTGTTGGAGCGAACAACAAAAATGCCAACCAAGGCTTTAGTGGCTGGTTCTTCTACACTGGAACGTTCCAAGGAGTTGATGTGATGGGATCGGGGGATGTATTCGGTGATTTGGACTTTGATCTCCCTTGGATGATCGAACGGACATACACCCTCACTGATTGCAGCGGCAATGCATCGGAGTTCAATTACACAGTGGATGTCAATGGAGCGACTTGCGAGCCATTTGCGCCGACGTTGGATGGCAACATCGCAGACAATTCGGACTCGGACAATGATGCAGATCCATTTGGAAATGTTTCAGAGGAAGAAGCCGATACCAAAGATCCGATCAAGATATTGGCTTTGACTCCGAACCCCTCTTCAGAAATAGCCTTGTTGACCTTCATGGCCAGTGATGACGATTACATCGTAGTCTACCTCTACAATGGTTCCGGTGTGTTGGTGTCAAATCTCTACCAAGGACAGATTGCAGGAGGTGTGACCATGACCCTAGAAATTCCTGCCAATGAATTGGACAATGGCCTGTATCAAATACAGATCATATCCAGCTCAGGAGTGGTCACTCAGAAGTTGTTGGTCACCTCTTAAGAAGAGGCAAATCGATTCAAAAGAAAAGCCCTTCCAGCAATGGAGGGGCTTTTTTCTTTCGTGGCTTGAGGATATGGTGGCGCGTTAGCGCTCTCGGATGCGCTTGTACAACTTGGTAGCGAGGGTGATGAGAACGGCCACACCAAGTACGCCGCAGACGCCCCAGATCCAGGAAACGTTGTCTTTCAATACCACGAGAAAGACAACCGCTATGAGGATGATGGTCGGCACTTCATTGAGCAAACGGTAAGTAAGGGATGACCAGCGCGGAGTGCCACTTTGCAATTCCTTATAGATGCGTTGCCCCAGGCCTTGGTACATGAGCAAAAGCCAAACGAATCCCAACTTGACCCACATCCACGGCATAGCGAGCAAGGCTGGATTCAGCCAAATCATAGCGCTTCCGAAGGAAACCGTCAAGACGGCCGAAGGCCAGGTGATGGCCAACCACAGTCGACGCTCCATGATGCGATATTGTTCAATCAGGATCTCTCGCTTGGGAGAGGCCGCGTTCAAGGCCTCGCGGTGGTACACAAAAAGCCGAAAAATGTAAAATAAACCGGCAAACCAGGTCACTACGAAAATGACGTGTAGGGCTTTGAAGATATCGTATGACATTTGCGCAAAACTACTCTGCCATGGTGACTCAACGCACTCCAAAAGAAACTTATGCCTCCAGCGCCCGCATTGTCATGCCCAACGACACGAATACATTGGGCAATCTGATGGGGGGTAACTTGCTGAATTGGATGGACATAACAGCGGCAATAAGCGCTCATCGATGCTCCCGCCGCATCTGTGTAACCGCCGCGGTCAACAACGTTTCCTTCAAACAGCCCATTCGATTGGGTGACATTGTGACGATCCATGGCCAAGTGTCGCGGTCATTTAGCAGTTCGATGGAAGTGTTTTTGCAAGTGTTCGTGGAAGATCATCTCACCGGAGAACAAAGTCTCTGCAACGAAGCGATGTACACCTTTGTGGCAGTCGATCAATTGGGCGCTCCCATCGCAGTCCCCAATGTGTTGCCGGAAACAGACGAAGAGCAGGAACGCTTCGAAGGCGCGTTGCGAAGGCGCCAATTGCGGTTGGTGCTTGCAGGGAAAATGAAGCCTTCGGACGCCACAGAATTGAAGGCGCTGTTTGACTGATTGAGCGGACCATTAGTTCAGTCGAGAGCGGCGCGCAGCGCCGCAATGACCCGCTCGGAAGGCACGTGGTGCGTGCACCAATCGCCCGATCGATGGCCACCGTGGCGGCACCGGTCTCCCAATTTGGAACAAGGCCGCTGGCCCCGCCCTTCGGGCTCGATGTTCGCGGATCCTTTCGCAGGTCGCCAAGCGGACATGCCGAGACCCGGACGAGTGCAGCCCCAGACGGCAACCACCGGCGTGCGCATGGCTGCTGCGATGTGCATCATGCCGGTATCACCTGACAAGACCGCGCGGGATCGGCCAACAATCTGAGCTGATTCCTCCAAGCTACACTGGTTGACCTGGTTGATCACGTGCCCGTGTTCTCGCGCAATGGTCTCCGCTTCGGCGGTCTCAGTCGCTCCACCGATCAGGGTGATGGGCTGAAGGGGAAATGCGACAATGATTTCATGCAAGAGCTTTTGAGGCATGCGTTTTCCTCCGTGGGTGGCACCGATGGCGATGCACAATCCGCTACGCTGCTCGGGAGTGCTTGCCCAAATCGGCGGCCATGCGGACGCCAACTCAGCACCAAATGCCGCCAATGTCTCCGCATACCGTGAAACGATATGAGGCACAGCTTCCTTTCGCCAGCCTCGCACGAGCATCCATTTGGCGGTATTCCATTTATCCACAGTGAAGGCTAGCACCTTGAGTGCACTTTTGACCCTTCGTGATCTTAAATTGTTGTGCAGGTCGATGATGTAGTCAAACTCCAATGCCTCCAAGTCATCCGTGACCTCTCGGGTACTTCGTTCAATGGTGTGGACGCGATCAAGGGCGCCCCCCATGCCTTCTACCACGCTGGCATAAGGTTTTTTCGTGAGGTAATGCAACTCACAAGGACCGTCAATTGCATCGCGCAATGCGGCAACCGCGGGGGCTGTCAGTACGATGTCTCCAATGGAAGAAAACCGAATAATCAGAATTCGAACGACTTGTTGCGACATGAAGCAAAGCTACCGCATTAACTTCGTAGCGTGCGCATCATAGACACCCATACCCATCTCTACCAGCCGGCGTTTGATCAGGACCGCGATGCGGCCATGCAACGATGCGCCGATGCTGGAGTGGAAACCCTGTTGCTTCCCAACATTGATTCAGAGTCCATTTCACGTGTCCACGACATGATGGATCGTTGGCCCGACCGGTGTTTTGGCATGATGGGATTGCATCCTTGCCATGTAAAACCCGACTCGTGGGAATCGGAGTTGACCGCGATCAAAGAGCAAATTGACCATTCGGGAAGACGCTATGTGGCCATTGGCGAAATTGGATTCGATTTGCATTGGGATCAAACGACACTGGACATCCAGCATGCGGCATTTCGGGAGCAAGTCAAGTGGGCGAAAGCATTGCAATTGCCCATTGTGATTCACGTTCGTGAAGCTTTTGATGCGTTGTTTGAAGCCCTCGACGAAGTCCATGATGAGCAGCTTACGGGAGTCGTCCATTGTTTCACAGGCAATTTGGAACAGGCCCAGCGTGTCTTGAATTATGATCGATTTTACTTGGGTATTGGAGGCGTTGCGACCTACAAAAATGGAGGGTTGGACGCGGTGTTGCCCCATGTTCAAAAGGAGCGTGTGATTCTCGAGACGGACAGCCCCTATTTGTCGCCTGTTCCGCATCGAGGCAAGCGCAACGAATCATCGTATACGGCGATTGTCGCGCAGCGACTTGCTGACTTCTGGGAAATGCCATTATCGGAGGTGGCGGCCATCACGACGGCCAACGCGGAACGCTTGTTTGATCTTCCAACCTGACCCAATCTGGATTGCCATGGACGAAAAAGACAGTCGAATTTTACTGGTTTATACGGGCGGTACCATCGGTAGCGTGAAGGATGTGGAGGCAGGGGGATTGGTGCCCATTGATTTTTCTGAAATTCACCGGCATGTTCCGGAACTGGAGCAGCCTGGTCGTTCGATTGAATCGGCGTCTTTTGAACCGCCGATCGATTCCTCCAACATGGGTCCGGAACATTGGCGGCTCCTCGCTCAAATTATTCGGGATCACTATGAAGACTTTGATGGGTTCGTCGTGCTGCATGGAACGGACACGTTGGCCTACACCGCTTCGGCGTTGAGTTTCATGCTCGAGGGATTGAGAAAACCCATCATTCTGACTGGAAGTCAATTGCCGATAGGTTTGCCGCGAACGGATGGTCGGGAAAACTTGCTCGCGGCAGTAGAAATCGCCGCTGCGTCTCGATTTGGTGAGCCCATCGTGCAAGAAGTGGCCGTGTATTTTGGGTCATCGTTGTTTCGAGGCAACCGCACGCACAAGGCCAGTGCCGAGTCCATGCAGGCCATCATTAGCCCTAATTTTCAGTCGCTGGCGGAAGCAGGTGTTGATATTATTTACAACGACGCGCAGATGTTCCGTGACACGACTGAAGAGTTTGGATTGTTTGATACGCTCGATTCCGATGTCGCATGGTTGCCTTTGTTTCCCGGTCAACCGGCCAATTTGATTCGACGCATAACCGAATGGCCCGAACTGAAAGGATTGGTATTGTCCACCTTTGGCTCAGGCAATGCACCTTCCAATTCAGCATTGAAAGCCGCTTTGTCCGAAGCTCATGACCGTGGCGTCGTGATGGTCAATGTGAGTCAATGCGGTCACGGTTCCGTGCATCCTGAACGGTATGCTACAGCGCATTTGTTACGAGATTGTGGGGTCATACCGGGGGGTGACATGACCACAGAGGCCGCCCTCACCAAATTGATGGTCTCCTTGGGAAAGGGGTGGAGAGGAGAAGCAATGCGCGCGGCGATGCTGGGAAATATGCGCGGCGAATTGACTCGTTTCAGCAGTCTTGTATCCTAAGACTTCAATCTGCTTTACACGTTTCTCCTGAGATGGTGTGCACCCGCGTGACGGCAATGCGCGCACGCGAGGCCCCTTTAATTTTTGGCGGAGTCCGCACAAATCGTTTGGATTTTCCGGGTTGGATCGGTGGAAGCAGGTCAGTGGAGTTGAAAATACCGGTGGTGTGTTCGAGCACTCTGCCAGAATTGTCTTCAAAGTCAACACTCCAAATGAGGTGGTCAACGGTTTGTTGCTTGGTGTTATGAAATTTCACCGTATACCCAACAAGGTGGCCGAATGCCGTGGATGCCTTGACTTCTAGCACCTCCACTCCGCAGAGGCTGCCGTCTTGCGCTTGCAAGGTGCCTCCAAGCATGCTAGCGAGGATCAGGATGAGGGTTGAAAGAAGGTTGGGCATCATGGGGCGAGGGGGGCAATCGTAAGTGGAAGCAGCAAGTTAAATAACAATTGCGCAAAGGATTGTTGAGCCTTGTTAAATCGTCTTGGTTTCGAACGTTGGTTTATGGTATTTTTGCACCCCCAACGCGGCAGACGCCGTTTGGAATGGAGAGGTGGCCGAGTGGCTTAAGGCGCACGCTTGGAAAGCGTGTTTACTCGAGAGGGTAACCCGGGTTCGAATCCCGGTCTCTCCACAGAAACGGAGTCGAACTCATGGCGAGTTTGGACTCCGTTTTTTTTTATGTGCAGAGGAGGTTACCTTGTGAAGAAATCTTGAACCATGCAGGGATTGAGCTCAAAAATTGGAACATGGATCGGAATGGCCTCGGCTGTCATGATCATGATAGGCTGTTGTTTCAAGGCCTTCCATCTACAAGGAGCCGCCTTTGTCTTCGTGGCAGGCATGGCGCTTTTTTGTTTCGGCTTCATACCGGTATTGGCTGTGGGTCTTTTCAAGAATGGGCGAGGTGTTTTGGCGTTGGGTAGCGTCTTCTCCAGCGCCCTAATCCTGGGAGCGCTCTTCAAAGTGATGCATTGGCCTTATGCCAATTTTCTGATCTCATGGAGTGTAAGCCTCATCTTGTTTGGGGTCTTACCGCTCCATTTTATCAAAACATTCAGAACGCCGCCTCGTGATGCTTACGCCGAGGAAGTCAAACAGAGAGATGTTTTCTTGGGCATTCTCCTTGTGGCTTTTTTTGCTACGTGGTATTTGCTTCTCGATTTGTCAAGGACCCCAAGCCCTTACAGTTTGCCTCTGTGATGGTGCATTCAACGTGGACAAATCAATTCAGTTGGATGGTCCCGTGAAGATAGGTCACTGCTTCACCGATCAGGTGAACCCGGTCCCCTTCCAAACGGCAATGCAACGTCCCTCCCCGAGCAGAGAGTTGCTGGGCTGTCATATCTGTTTTCCCCAACCTCTCCGACCAAAAGGGAGCCAAAGAGCAATGGGCCGATCCCGTCACCGGATCTTCTAAAATGGTGGCTTGAGGCGTGAAGAATCTCGAAACGAAATCACACGATTCGCCCGGTGCAGTGACAATGACTCCGCCTGTTCCCAAGTTGATCTGGTCGAACACCGGCTGATCGATGTGCAAGTTCCGCACGGCATGCTCGTCCTGATAGACTAAAACGTAGTCGCGTGCTTTCAAGATCTTCAAAGGCTGGTGGCTCAATGCGTTTTCAATTGCTTGGGGCAACGAAACCTCAGCGGGAGGGCGATTGGGAAGATCCATTCTATAGCCGGCGCCTTCCTGAACAACAAGTAGCGGCCCACTCAATGTGTCGAAATACACTTCATTCCAATCGGGGTGCAAGTGATGCAACACGGCATGACCCGCCGCGAGGGTCGCATGACCGCAGAGATCCATTTCCAAGTCCGGCGTGAACCAGCGCAGATGAAAGCGCCCACGATCTTCAACGATGAAAGCGGTTTCGGCGACGGCATTTTCAGCCGCGATTGCCAGCATCATGTCATCAGATAACCAAGAATCAACCGGCACAACACAGGCTGGATTGCCTCCAAACAATTGAGTGGTGAAAGCGTCAATTTGAAAAAGAGCGAATTTCATGGGTGAAAATTACAGGTAAATTAGATGGTCCCTCCGCGTGGAGTGTGCTTTGTTAAGGTTGTTTGGAGTAGTTTCGCTGAAATTATTGATCATGAAATTTTATCATTTTATCCTTGCAGGGGCTTTTTTAGCGAGCTGCTCTTCTGGTGGGAATCATGCAGATTATGCCACCAACTTGGCGTGGGTGCAATCGGCTTTCGCTGCCCATGAAAACGAAGACATTGAGACTTGGGCTGCCCACTTTGCCGACAACTTGGAGCATGAATCACCTGTTTATGGTGGAGGAATCATTGACTTGACGGAACAAAAGGAGCAAATCAGGATATACCATGAGACATTTGATGACATCACATTCACCGAGGGCGTCTGGTTGCCCGGCGTAGATCCTGAAACAGGACTTCCCGACGGAAGTGTCCGTTGTTATGGAAAGTGGACATCAACATTTGTTCCCTCAGGAAAGACGGCTATCTTAAATGCTTACCACTACTTCAGCTTTACGGACGGGAAGATCAGCCAATCCGGCGATTTCTTTGATTTCGGGGGCCTCATGGATGCGGTCGCGCCGGATGTGACCACTTTCGTCGCAGCCCATGATGTCCAAGATGCGAGCGCATGGATGGCTTCATGGATGCCTGGCGCAGCGGATTATGAAACGTTTAAAGCAATGGGTGTCTCGGCACGCTTGTTTCAATCGGCAGACCCGTCGAATTCGAACGGTACGGCAGTGCTTTTCGATGTGACGGATGTAGCCGCTTTCGGAGCGTACACAAGCAGTCCTGAGGGAGCCGCTAGTGCCGAGAAAGCAGGTGTCAAGATGAATACATTGGAATTCTACAAAGAGCAAACTCCGTAAATCGGGGTGGAATTATTGCGTGAAAAGGGGCTGCAGCAATGCGGCCCTTTTTGTTGTCATCTCAACTTCCATTTTGAACATATGGAATGGAAATCAGAGCTTATTAGTTTGTAAACAAACCATTTAAGGTGTTGTGTTGGGTGGTTTTGAACCTTTTCTTTTTTGCTTGTTCAAAGCGAGTGTACTACCTACATTTGCAATCGACTCAAGTGCGAAGTGCATGGAGGTCGAGACCTTTGAGTAAATTTCACCAACCTGATTCACACATGAAGAAGTTGTTTGCCCTCCTCGCTATTGCAGGGCTGATTCTCGTAAATGTTCCCATGACTGCGTGGTCCCAAGAGGCCGCATCGGAACTTGCTGTAGACACATCCGCTACTGAAGCGAACATGGACTCCACCGCTGTCGGAGAGGCCATGATGGATTCCACCGCTGTTGGAGAAGTGCCAGAAACAGAGGCTGTCGCCGAAGTCATGGAAGAGACCCGAGAGGTGTTGAGCTTTCACCAAACGGTGAAGCGCTACTTCATCGAGGGTGGAGCGACTTTTATGGCCTTCGTATTGATTTGTTTGATTCTTGGTTTGGCTTTGAGCATCGAGCGGATCATTTACTTGAACATGGCCACGACCAATTCAGGAAAACTGGTTGAGCAAATTGAAGAAGCGCTGGGCAAAGGCGGTGTTGATGGAGCGAAAGAGGTGTGCCGCAATACGCGTGGACCTGTGGCGACCATCTTTTATCAAGGATTGGATCGATCTGCCGGTAGCTACGAGGAAGTGGCCAAAGCCATTGAAGACTATGGTAGCGTAGAAATGTCCAAGCTAGAGCGCGGTTTGAGCTGGATTAGCCTGTTCATTGCTTTGGCTCCGATGTTGGGCTTTATGGGAACAGTCATTGGGATGATTTCTGCCTTCGATAAGATTGCTGAGGCCAACACAATCAATGCGTCCATTGTTGCCGGCGGTATTAAAGTAGCCTTGATTACGACCGTATCCGGTCTGATTGTTGCCATCATTTTGCAGATCTTTTACAATTACATCTTGTCGAAGATTGATAGCATCGTTCTGGACATGGAGGAGTCCTCTATGGACTTAGTAGACTTGCTCTACAAGCGTAAACTTCAAGGCAAATAATCTGAGCAATCATGGGAGATAAAGGACTACGTTTAGGCTTGTCCGGCATCCGGATTGCTGTTATTGTAGCGGGCATTTTGCTGAGCTACATGATCACATCCCGAAGCGGATCGGACGAGACCTTCGTTGAAGGCCAAGAGCGCTATGGCGCCTTGTTGGATGGATTGTTCTACATCATCTACTTTGTTGGCATCGCCTGCGCTGCGGCGGCCATCATCTTTGGATTGATCTTTTTTGTAGCAAACATCAAAGCCAAACTGGGGACGTTGCTGGGCGTTGTGGGATTTTTGATCGTGGGATTGGTCAGCTTTTATGTGCTGGCAGATGACACGGTCATGAAGGCTTACGAGGCAAGTGGAATCAAGGTGACCGCTGGTGAAAGCATGTTTGCTGGAGGAGGGTTGTATTTCGTGTACCTCTTAGGAGGGCTTTCCATTCTGACCATCGTTGCTGCAGAAGTGCGCAGCGCGTTGAAATAACTGACAATGGCTCGTCGAGAATTAGCAGAAATAAACGCAGGCTCGATGGCGGACATCGCGTTCCTGCTTCTCATCTTTTGGTTGGTCACGACCACCATTGATTCGGATGAAGGGATCAAGCGACAGCTGCCGCCTCCGGTTCCGCCAGACATTGACGTGCCGCAAGCGAAGGAGCAGAACGTATTCAATGTCAAGGTCAATTTCTTGGATCTGTTGCTGGTGGAGGGCGAGCCTTTGGACATTGAAGATTTAAAGGAAAAGGCCAAAGACTTCTTAATCGCAACAGGCGATGGTGTCATGTCACATCCTTTGGGACGAGAAGTGATTGGTCGCAATCGTGAGGTGGTTCTGATAACAGGATCCAACGGCAAAACCAATGCTGCATTTCCTGAGCGTGTCTGGGTGCGAAGAGCAGATGTGCGTCAACGCATCGCGGAGTATGAGATGTTTGTCTCAACTGCAACGGATGAGAATCGTCGAAAGAACTACACCAAAGTGCTTGAGAATTGGCGTGAAAAACTGGCCACAATTGAACTGCTGGGAGGAGATTATAAGGAATTGCCGTCGTCTGCTCTGATTTCAATGCAAAACGATAACAACACCACTTACAATACATACTTGCAGGTTCAAAATGAACTTCAGTCTGCGGTGAATGAATTGCGCGATGAGTTAGCTGTTGCGAAGTTCGGTCGGACATACAGAGAACTTGAAGACTTGTATGACCGGAATGCAGATGACAAGGAATTGCTAAGTAAAATCGTGGCAGTGCGTTCGGTGTATCCTCAGAGGATTTCGGAGGCTGAACCGCGCGAAGGATCAACTTACTACTGATATGAGCAAGTTTCGGAAAGGATCGAAAAGGGGCATGGCCACCATCTCGACGGCGTCACTTCCTGACATCGTTTTCATGCTGTTGTTCTTTTTCATGGTCGCAACAGTCTTGAGGACCGAGGATGAGAAGGTTCGTTTGGTACGACCTGAGGCTTCTGAGCTTTATAAAATCGAGAAGAAGCACTTGATTCGGTATGTGAATATCGGAGTGCCCATGGATAAGCGATACGGTACAGAGCCGATCATGCAACTCAATGATGCTTTTTCATCGCCTGAGATGATCCAAGATTGGGTGTTAACGGAACGCTTGACCCTTGCCGAATCGGAGCAGAGTAAAATGTGGGTTTCTTTGAAGGTCGATCAAGACACGAAGATGGGCATTGTTACAGATGTGAAACAAGAATTGAGAAAGGCCTCGGCTTTGAAAGTATTGTATTCTGCATCAAGCCGTGACCGAACAGGCACAGAAAGCGAATAGGGTATTCCACACCCCGATAAAGAACCTCAACTGATTATTGGTTGAGGTTTTTTTATGCTCTGTTGGGTGAGAAAATTGGAATGCGTGGGATCGTGCGAATCAATCCTGAGATGCGGACGAAGCATGCCACGCCAAAATTTTATCCGCTAGGACTTCACTGAGTTTGAAATAACTCTCGACACTCCAACCAGCAACATGGGGACTGAGCACGACCTGTTGATGCGCGAGTAAACGATCCAACTTGGCAGACCGATTTGACAATCCTTCGAGGCTATTCCGCTCAAATTCGAGCACGTCCAATGCTGCTCCACGCACGTGTTTTGAATCCAAGGCATCCAACAACTCAGATGTATTGACAAGGCCTCCTCGAGCGGTGTTGATCAGTGTGATGGGGCGTTTGAAACGTTCAAGCCAAGTGCGCTGAACAAGTTGGTTGGTTTCTTCGGTAAAGGGAAGGTGAAGACTCACGACATCGGCTTGGTCCCACACCTGCTCCATCGTCCATTCAAGGACATTTTCATCGCCGCAGAAGCCGCGGACGTATTTATCGTAAGCCACCACGTTGCAATTCAATCCGAGGAGCTTACGTGCAAAGCTTCGTCCCATGTGTCCAAAGCCAATGATGGCGACCGTCTTGCCGCTCACCTCCATACCGCGATGGCTTTCTCGCTCCCAAAGGTGGTCCCGAACACTTTGGTCCGCTAGGCGCAACTTGTGAAATAACATGAGCAATTGGCCCAACGCGTGCTCTCCGACAGCGTCTGCGTTGCCCTCAGGTGAATTGAACACGCGAATCCCACGGTTTTTCGCGCCAATGAGATCGATGTTTTCGAGGCCAGCTCCACTGCGGGCAATAAATTTGAGTGCGGGCATGGAAACCATCAGGTCCTCGTCCAACTGGATCCGTGCTCGAACGACCACCCCAGAATACGAACTCAAAGCGCCTTCAAGGATTTTTTCTCTGGTGAGGTGTTCCCATTGGTCGCAGCGCCATTCGGCTTGTTCCAACCGTTCTTGAAGTACAGGGTGAACAGCATCCAAAAAGGCCACGCGTTCTTTCATGGTGCGATTAGATCATGCCAACAATGAACGTGCCAACGGCAAAATAAATCATCAGTCCGATGATGTCATTGACCGTCGTGATAAAGGGGCCTGTGGCCAATGCCGGATCAATTTTGTAACGGTTGAGCATCAGCGGTATAAACGTTCCGAAAAGGGCGGCGAAAATGATGACGCAGATCAGAGAAATGCTCACCGTGAAGCTCAATGATGTTCCAAAACCCAACAGAAGACTCGCACCCAAAATCAAAAGTCCGCATATCAGACCGTTGATGATGCCTACGCCCAATTCTTTTGACAAGCGGGTAAACATGTTTTGTGTCCCCAGATTACTGGAAGCCAAACCTTGCACCACGATGGCGGCGGATTGCACGCCTACATTGCCTCCCATCGCAGCGATGAGCGGAATGAACAGGGCCATTTCTGCATTTTTCTGAATATCGAAAGCCCCAATCACATAAGCGCCACCGATCCCACCGACCAATCCAATGAGAAGCCATGGGAGACGGGCTCGAGTCAAGGTCCAAACACTATCGCGCGACTCAACGTCTTCCGAGATGCCACTGGCCAATTGATAATCCCTTTCGGCATCCTCAATCATGGCGTCGACGGCGTCATCAATGGTGATGCGACCGAGGAGCTCATGCTTCTGGTTGACAACGGGCAGTGCCACGAGATCGTAGCGTTCCATGAGTTTTGTCGCTTTATCCGAAGATTCATGCACTTGGATGGTGATGATGTCTTCAGTCTCTTGGATCTCCTGGATTTTGGTTCGCGTACTTTCTGCGCTCAGAAGGAGGTGTTTGAGGCTGAGGCGACCGGTCAACTTGCCTTCCGGATCAACGACATACACCGTGTAGACTTGTTCCAACTCTTCGGCTTGTCGGCGGATTTCTCGAATAGCGCGATTGACAGTCCATTCCGCTTGCACTTTGACCAACTCTTTGGCCATCATGGCACCCGCGGTCCCCTCTTCATAATTCAATAAATCTCGAATGTCTGAAGCCTGCTTGTTGTCCTCCAGCATTTGGATGACCTCTTCCGCCTTGGACTCAGGCAATTCAGACATCACATCGGCGGCGTCGTCCGAGTCGAGATTTTCCAGGACCTCTTCCGCAATTTCGGTGGCTGTCATCCCACTGAGGAGCTCAGCGCGCTGCTCTTCGTCCAAGGCAATCAGGACATCGGCTTTCAGTTCATTTTCCAGTAGCCGGTAGAGATAGTTGGCATCTTCTATCCGCAGATTCTCGAATATTTCAGCGATATCTGCCGCACGGAATCCCCCCAATTGTGCCAGCAAGTCACGGTCGAGTCCCGCTCCAATTTGCTCATGCAGTATTTGAAAAAAATGTTTATCCAGATGCGGCATGACCAGTGGGATTGCGCAGCAATGCTGCACAAAGGTACGGGTAAGATTCTGTCTGATTGGATGCCGTCACAAACGACCCAATTCAGTTTTTTCTTTTGGATGCGAAAAAGGACTGGATGAGGCGTCGGCATTCGTCTTGTAAAATTCCGCCGTCTACCGCGGTTTTGGGATGCACGAGGCGTTGTTCAGAATGAGCTTTCCAGCGGTTGAACCCCCTTTTTTCATCGGATGCTCCATAGACGATGCGCCCAACCCGCGTCCAAAAAGCGGCTCCAGCGCACATGGGGCAGGGCTCCAAAGTCACATAGAGCGTGCACTGGTCCAAGTGTTTTCCTCCTAAATACTCTGAGGCTGCCGTGAATGCCTGCATTTCGGCATGTGCCGTGAAATCATGCAGTCGTTCGCATAGATTGTGTCCACGAGCAATGACTTGATTGCGGGCAACAATGACAGCGCCAACGGGTACTTCATTCTCTTCAAAAGCCTGCTGCGCCTCGGCTAGCGCCAGACGCATGAAATGTTCGTCGTTCAAAGGTTGTTCCATGGTGAGGTCGTGGTCAGGGTGTGGTGAGCCTCACCCAATGATTCAAGGTTTCAATTGCACGTTGATTGGCCTGTGCTTGAGGGAGAGCTCCTTGTATTGGAGGAATCTTCCCCTGCTCCAATTCCAGTTGTGTGCAGGTGCTGAAGCCAAACGTTTCGCACCAATGTTGGGCGAGATACAACTGTTCAGATTGACCAGGCGTCGGGACCAGAATGGCTCGGATTCCCAGTGCGGCCAAATCCAAAAGTGAGGAATATCCAGAACGGCAAATGACAACATCAGCTCCTTGAAGGGCGCCCGCCAAATCCTGAGCAGTCGGGTTGGGCCAGGTGGTGACTCCGTTTTTTTTGTGCACGCTGCCAGCAGGATTGCCTGAAATGATGAGCCCGCCTTGGCCATCGAAGGTCATCCACTCCCTCAGGGCATTTTCCATCAGGCTGCGATGTGGTTCAGGACCACTGACCATGCCAACACGTTTCCATGACCCGGCCGGGGCATTCGGAGACAATCGGCTCAATACACCAAACCGCTCCAATCGCTTTGGCATGCCGGATGGCGCACCCAGCTTTCCGCTTAACCCGGGCTCTTCATGAATGTCTGGCGTCCAAAGCGCATCAAAGTGGCTCGCTTGCTTCCGAACGAATGCGTCAACGGCCCATTGACCCACGGATCGAACAGGGAGGTGCCATTGATGCGAAATCAATGCACATGGCACGCGTGGCGTGTGCACACCGTAACAGTTGTCACTGACCACGTGGGTGATGTCATTCGCTGCAACGAATCGCTGAGTCCATTGCTTTTCAGCACGGATGTTGCGCAAAAAACCAGGCATTTGCCAGGCGATTTTGAACCGGTTGCCACGTTTAGCGTACAGAATTTCAGGGTTGGGTTTCTCGTGAAAGCACACCGAGGCTTGAGTGCATTGGCTGCGCAAAAACTCCAATGCAGTCCCATTGGATGCGACATGAACACCCCATCCATTTCGCCTTGCCTCCTCGATCAAAGGGAGGGAACGCGTCGCGTGCCCCATGCCCCAATTGAGGACCGTGAATAAAAGGCGTGGTGATGTGGAATCCATTTGGCTCATCGCCGTGTAAGTTCCGTAATTTTGGGCAATCTATGGGCAAAGGAAAATTGGTCAAATGGCAAGAGCTCGCATCCTTCGAAAGGGTCTTTGAGCCAACGTTGCAGGAAGCTGTCGACGGAACAGATTTTGAGTTGAAAGGCTCTTGGTCGGAAAAGGTTTTTGGGAATGACCACCCCATCGTCCTTGAATTGGGGTGCGGCAAAGGGGAGTACACCATCGCCCAGGCGCGTCGTGACCCCAGTCGCAACTACATTGGGGTCGACATCAAGGGACAGCGGGTTTGGAGAGGAGCGAAAACGGCGCATGAGGAGGATCTTTTGCATGTGGCTTTTTTGAGGACTCGAATTGAGTTTGTGGATCGTTATTTCGGAGCCAATGAGGTCAGTGAAATCTGGCTGACTTTCAGTGATCCTCAGCCGAAAGATGAAAAGGGAACCAAGCGCATTACCTCCTCTGTCTTCATTGAGCAGCGCTATCGGAAGTTTCTCAAGCCGGGCAGTTTGATTCACGTCAAGAGCGACAGTCCCTTGCTATACCAACTCACCAAAGAAGGGTATGAAGAGGCAGGCTATGAAATCCTCTATGCGAGTGAAGATGTCTATGGTGAATTGGTTCACCGCGTGCCCGATGATTTGCGAAGCTTGCTGGAAGTGAAGACGTTTTATGAGCAAATGTGGTTGGAAGAGGGACGGAAGATTCACTACCTCCAAATTCGCCTTTGAATGCCCGATCAGGACGTCAAGGTGGATGTGTTTCAACGGGATGTGTTTGAACTCACACGAGCCATTCCGAGTGGTCGGGTCACTTCATACGGCGCCATAGCCAAGAGCATTGGATCCGCAGGAGCCTCTCGTCGTGTCGGCTGGGTGCTCAACACCAGTTTTAGTGCAATTCCTCCGGTGCCTGCTCATCGTGTGGTCAACCGAAAAGGGATGCTCACAGGGCGCATGCATTTTCCGGAAGAACACGCCATGGAAACGCAGCTGAAGGCTGAGGGCATTGAAGTGAAAAATGACATGGTCGTGAATTTTGAAGCGGTTTTTTGGGATCCGCAAGTTGAATGGTTGGATTGAAAGAAAACGGATGAAGAGCATAACGAAAGAAGCGGTGTTGGAAGCCTTGCGGCTGGTTATTGACCCGGAATTGGGCAAGGATTTGGTGGCGTTGGATTTTGTCACTGCCATTGACTTGACAGACTCCGGTGTCGCGGTGGAGGTGAAATCCTCCAATCCAGCGATGCACGCGCGCACCCGGCTGCAAGAAGCCGTGGAGTTTGCCGTGGAACGTGCCGTGGGTGCTGAAGTGGAAGTGGAAGTGACCGTATCGACCTTAAAAAAGGACGAGCGTACCAACGAAACGCGCAAAGTCCTTCCGGGTGTTCAACAAATCATCGCCATTGCTTCTGGCAAAGGAGGTGTTGGGAAAAGCACGGTGGCTTCCAATTTGGCCGTGGGACTGGCTCAACTTGGATACAAGGTAGGATTGTGCGATGCGGACATCTATGGGCCGAGTGTGCCGACGATGTTTGACGTCACCAAAGAAAAACCGGTGCCAGTCGAAATGGGTGAGCGCACCCTGATCCAACCAATTGAACAATATGGAGTCAAGGTGCTCTCCATCGGCTTTTTTGCAGATCCAGACCAAGCCATTGTCTGGCGTGGCCCCATGGCAAGCCGCGCATTGTCACAACTCTTCACAGACACCCATTGGGGTGAATTGGATTTCATGCTCATTGATTTGCCTCCGGGCACCGGAGACATTCACTTGTCCTTGGTCCAAGAAGTGCCATTGACGGGTGCGGTCGTGGTAAGCACGCCGCAGGAAGTGGCGTTGGCCGATGCGCGCAAAGGAGTCGGGATGTTTCGATTGGAAAGCGTGCAAGTGCCTGTCTTGGGTATCATTGAGAACATGGCGTACTTCTCGCCACCTGATGCCCCAGAGAAACGGTATGATATCTTCGGGACCGATGGAGCCAAGCGGTTATCGGCCTCGTTGGATGTGCCCTTTTTAGGTGAGCTTCCATTGATGCAAACCATTCGAGAAGCAGGAGATGCCGGTCGACCGGCCATGCTGCAAGGAGATTCGCCGGCAGCTGCGGCATTCCGTCTCGTCTTGTCTAACTTGCTGAAGCAACTGGGAAAAAACATCGAATGAGCACAGACCGCACGACAATGGAAAATCTAGAAGGCCGCATTCAAAGCGCCCTGACGGGTTTACGGCCATACTTGGAGGCGGATGGAGGCGATATCCAGTTGGTGGAAATCACCAAGGATCTCTGCGTTAAGGTGGAGTTGCACGGAGCTTGCGCGGATTGCCAGATGATCCACATGACCATGAAAGGCGGTGTAGAGCAAGCGATTCGCCAAGCGGCGCCTGAAATACTGAAAGTAGAAGCCATCAATTGGCCTTCCACTTGACCCGAATTTCAAGAGAACATCCGGTGCATTCCGTCTGTTGCTTTATTACTTTCGCGCTGTCAAAATTCTCACGGAGGGCGTTTTGAGCGGGTATACACATCGTCATGATCCAAACGGACATTCTCATTATCGGAGCCGGACCTTGCGGCTTGTTCACTGTATTTGAAGCGGGTTTGCTCAAGCTGCACTGTCATCTCATTGATGCATTGCCGCAAGCAGGGGGACAGTGTTCGGAAATTTACCCGAAAAAACCCATCTACGACATCCCGGCCTATCCTTCGATTTTGGCCGGCGACCTGGTCGACAAGTTGATGGAGCAGGCGGCGCCCTTCCAACCGGGATTTACGTTGGGTGAGCGAGCGGAGAGCATTGAAAAAGACAGCGAAGATCAATTCATCCTAACGACCAATCGGGGCACGAAACACCGCGCCCCCATTATCGCCATCGCTGGCGGCTTGGGTTGCTTCGAGCCCCGGAAACCGCCGGTTCCTGGGCTGGCGGATTTGGAAGATCACGGTGTGGAATACATCATCAAGGATCCCGAATTCTATCGAGGGAAGCGCGTCGTCATTAGCGGAGGAGGAGACTCCGCCTTGGACTGGGCTATTTTCTTGGCAGATGGAGTGGCATCGGAAGTGACCTTGATCCACCGTCGGCAAGAATTTCGAGGCCACCTCGATAGCGTCCAAAAGGCAATGGACATGGCTGCGACAGGAAAGATTCAGTTGTTGACCGATTCTGAAGTCACAGCAGTGCACGGAGAAGGGGCGTTGAAGTCCTTGGTCGTCAAGCATAAAACCGAAGGCGAACGCACTTTGGAAACGGATCATTGGGTGCCGTTGTTCGGGCTGAGTCCGAAGTTGGGGCCGATTGCTGATTGGAACTTGAACATCAACAAGAATGCGGTGGAGGTCAACACCTTCGATTACAGCACCAACATCCCGGGCATTTATGCGATCGGTGACATCAACACCTATCCGGGCAAATTGAAGCTCATCTTGTGCGGTTTCCATGAGGCGACGCTGATGGTGCAAAGTGCCTTTAAACGCATTTATCCGGATAAGAACTTGGTCTTGAAATACACCACGGTCAACGGCGTCAACGGTTTTTAAGCGAACGGAATGGATCACATCATTGAAGTCAATGTCATCGATCGGGATGGCCAACTCCACAAGCTGGAGGCCCCCACGGACATGGGGATGAACATGATGGAGTTGTGCAAGAGCGCCGAACTTCCCGTAGAAGGAACATGCGGAGGCATGGCCATGTGTGCGAGTTGCCACATGTATGTGGAAAGCAACCACGAGGTTCCTGAGAAATCGGATGATGAAGAGGACATGCTCGACGAAGCGTTCTTTGTAGAAGACAACAGCCGGTTGGGTTGCCAAATCCATCTGGCAGACGCCTTAGACGGTCTGACGGTTCGCCTCGCTCCGGTAGGACAGTAAGTCCTTAGAAGTGGTTCGCTTCGAAGTTGACTTTAGGATTCATGGGCTCACCGCTTTGAAGCCATTGCTGGACCAATGCTGATTTACCGATCGCCTGCAAGCTGTCCATGTGACGTTCAGCATGCGCATCGGAGCAAATCATCTTGACCATCCCTTTTTCAATCAGTGCCTTCGCGACTTGGTACGTTTCTGGGCCATACGCCCCGGCTAAAGAAGCTCCGTTGACGGTGATCCAAACCCCTCGATCTTGGAGACTCTCAAATTCATTGAACTGTCGATGCCAATAAGGATAACGCTCAGCGTGAGCCAAAACCGGAGTGTAACCCGCCATTTGCAAGTCAAAAAGCACTTGTTGGTGGTTGATCGGCGGCTCATGGAAGCCAAATTCAAACAAGACACATCGAATGGCTCGCCCATTTTCGTCTAGCGCTGGAAACCACAGCAGATCATTGGCGGCGATACAATCTTGAAAGTGTGAGTCGAGGAAGTATTCGGCAGCGAGGTGGATCCGGAATCCTGGCCAGCGCTCCGCGACTGCTCCTTGCAACTTTAGAAAAGGAGCGGTTAAGGTATGCTTCGAGTTGGGATAGATGTCGGAGTGAATGTGCGAAGTGAGCACAGCGCGCTGGTATCCCAAGCCGACAAGGCGCTCGATCATCTTGAGGGATTGTTCCAGATTTTCGGCCCCATCATCGACTCCGGGGACGATGTGGGAATGCACATCGGTGACGAGGTGCTCGCCCAAACGCATGGCGGGCTGGTTGAACTCCGGTTGGGCCGATTTCCCTGGAGAAGATCGGAAGCGATTCCACCAACTCATCAACGGTTGCCGTACATGGTTTCGTAGTACTGCTGGTAGTTTCCTGAAGTCACTGAATCCATCCACTCCGCGTTGTCCAAATACCATCGGACCGTTTCCTTCAAACCGTCCTCAAATTGGATGGACGGTCTCCATCCCAACTCCGACTCGATGCGGGAAGCGTCAATGGCATACCGCATATCGTGTCCAGCACGGTCCGTCACGTACGTAATCAGCTCGAGCGAAGTCCCTTCTGGACGTCCCATAGCGGTATCCACTTCGCGGATCAAGGCGTGCACCAAATCGATGTTACGCCATTCATTCAGTCCGCCAATGTTGTACGTTCGGCCGGACGTCCCATTGTGCAGGATCGTATCAATGGCTGAGGCGTGGTCTTCGACCCACAACCAATCGCGGATGTTCAGGCCTTCCCCATAAACGGGCAGGGGCCGCTGATCACGAATGTTCCGAATCATCAATGGAATGAGCTTCTCCGGAAATTGGTGGGCCCCATAGTTGTTGGAACAATTGGAGATGACGATGGGCAATCCATAGGTGTGATGCCATGCGCGAACCAAGTGATCGCTCGACGCTTTGGAAGAGCTATACGGGCTGCGTGGATCATATGCCGTTGTTTCAGAAAACAGACCTTCGGCACCCAAAGAACCATACACTTCATCGGTCGAAACGTGGTAAAAACAGCGGTTGCTCGCATCCTTGCCATCGCCCAACCACGCATTTTTAGCAGCGTGCAACAAGGTCGCCGTGCCGATGATGTTCGTTTCCAGAAAGGCCATGGGGTTTTCAATGCTCCGGTCCACATGGCTTTCAGCGGCCAAGTGCACGACGGCATCAAAATCGTGCTGAACAAAGAGTTGCGCGATCAAGGTTGCGTCACCAATATCCCCCTTGACAAACGCGTAGCGCTCGTTGGATTCGATGTCTCTGAGGTTTTCCAAATTCCCGGCATAGGTCAGCAAGTCCAAGTTGACCACGTGCATGTCCGCATGCTCCTTGAGTAGCCTGCGAATGACGTGGGACCCGATGAAGCCGGCGCCGCCTGTGACCAAGATGTTCTTGAATTGATTCATGTCAGAGGCTCCAGTAAGTGAGACGTTTGATGTCGTTGCGGAAGAGCCCTTTCAAATCGACGAGTACGCCTTTGTCATCGCTCATCAGCGCTTCGAAATCGGTTTCTTTGAAGGTGCGGTAGGGCGCGTGATTTACGGCAACGATCACGGCGTCGTAGCCATTGGCTTTTGGTTCGCTCACGAGGTCGAGGTCGTACTCATGCTTCACTTGAGCGGGATCGGCCATCGGGTCGACGACATCCACGGTGATGTTGTAGCTCTCCAACTCTCGGATCACATCCACCACCTTGGTGTTGCGGATGTCGGCCACGTCCTCCTTGAAGGTGAGGCCCATGACCAGAACACGCGATTCGAGCGGGTTCTTGCCGAGTTCGAGCATGCGTTTGACGGTCTGTTTGCCGACGTGTGCGCCCATAGCGTCATTGACATACCGCCCCGAATTGATGACCCGTGCGTGGTATCCCAATTTGCTCGACTTCCATGTCAAGTAGTACGGGTCAATGCCAATGCAATGTCCGCCGACCAGGCCAGGCGAGAATTTGAGAAAATTCCATTTGGTACCGGCTGCTTCAAGGACTTCGTATGTGTTGATGCCAATCCGATCGAATATGATGCTCAATTCGTTGACCAATGCGATGTTGACGTCCCGCTGGGTGTTCTCGATGATCTTAGAGGCCTCGGCCACCTTGATGCTAGACGCGCGGTGGGTACCGGCCTTCACGACGAGATCATACGTTTTCGCGATGACATCGGTGCTTTCTTCATCTGATCCTGAAACGACCTTGACGATGGTCTCGATGGTGTTGACCTTGTCTCCTGGATTGATGCGCTCGGGACTGTATCCGACCTTGAAGTCGCTGCCGAATTTGAGTCCGCTCACCTCTTCCAAAACGGGAACGCAATCTTCTTCGGTGCATCCAGGGTAAACCGTGGATTCATAGACGACATAATCACCGGCCTTCAGAGCCTGACCAACCGTCCGGGACGCACCGAGCAACGGGGTGAGATCCGGTTGATTGGACGGGTTGATCGGTGTGGGCACCGCCACGATGTGGAAGTGCGCCTTTTTGAGGTCTTCTGGATCGGCACTGAAGGTGATGTCACAGCCGTCGAAATCAGCCGCCTCCAATTCTTCCGAGGGGTCGATCCGTTGTTTCATCATTTCAATGCGCTCGGCATTGATGTCAAATCCAATCACGCGCACGTGTTTGGCAAAAGCCAAGGCGATTGGTAAGCCGACATAGCCCAATCCGACCACGCTCATCGTGGCCTCTTTATTGATCAATTTCTCATACATGGTCATGGTCAAATGCTATCAGTGTGTTCAATTTGAACGGTTTCAACCCCCTCAGGGTCAGTGGTCAATCGGTACGCCTCACCTCCTTCAGGGCAGGTGGCTCGTCCGTCGAGATCAAAAAGCAACCGGTGCCCATGCACGGACATCCATCCGGCATGGTGTGCGGGATTGCCAAGGAACAGGGCAAATGGAGGAACGGTTTTGGTCACGACAGCACCAGCGCCAATGAAGGCGTAGGTTCCGATGTCGTTGCCACACACGATGGTGGCGTTGGCCCCGATGGAAGCCCCTTTCCCGACGTGGGTCCGGGCATAGTGTCCTTTGCGAACGATGGCGCTGCGGGGATTGATGATGTTGGTGAAGACACAACTTGGGCCAAGAAAAACATCGTCATCGCAGGTCACGCCTTCATAAATGGAGACGTTGTTTTGCACCTTGACGTTGTTGCCTAAAATGACACCGGGTGAGACCACCACGTTTTGTCCAATGTTGCAACGCTCGCCCAGCTGGG
Organism: uncultured Flavobacteriales bacterium; assembly: GCA_937881575.1. Classification (GTDB taxonomy): domain Bacteria; phylum Bacteroidota; class Bacteroidia; order Flavobacteriales_D; family Sanyastnellaceae; genus UA16. The sequence continues at coordinate 25,972 of CALGEI010000085.1, forward strand.
CTCCCTTCATGATGTGGCTAAAATGCCACACCTTGCAGTCCAGCCCGACATCAGATCCGGGGTCAATGACAGCCGATTTATGTGAGAAATAAGTCGGCATCAATTTTTGGAATAGGCTTCGAAATCCTTGTGTTCCGATTTGTACAATTCCTCCTCGGTGAGCGTCAAGAAATATGCATAGGTTCGCTTGAGTCCTTCGCTACGGTCAACCTGCGGTTCCCAACCGAGGACTTCACGTGCTCGTGCAATGTCGGGTTGGCGCTTCTTGGGGTCGTTTTCAGGCAAGTCACGGTACACCACTTTTTGATCCGTGCCGGTGAGCGAGATGATCTCTTCAGCAAATTGGCTGATGGTGATTTCATCGGGATTGCCAATGTTCACGGGACGCGTTTCATCAGAAAAATGCAGGCGGAAGATGCCCTCCACCAAATCGTCAACGTAACAAAAACTGCGTGTTTGGGAGCCCGTTCCGAAAATGGTCAAGTCTTCTCCACGCAACGCCTGTCCAATGAAGGCCGGCAAGACACGTCCATCATTCAAGCGCATCCGGGGTCCGTATGTATTGAAAATCCGCACAATCCGTGTTTCCACGCCGTGGTAACGGTGGTAGGCCATGGTCATGGATTCCTGGAATCGCTTGGCTTCGTCATAGACGCCTCGAGGTCCGATGGTGTTCACGTTGCCGAAGTACTCCTCATGCTGCGGGTGCACCTCTGGATCGCCATAGATTTCACTGGTAGAAGCGATGGTGACCCGGGCTCCTTTGTGCTTGGCCAAACCCAGGCAATTGTGGATTCCCAAAGATCCAACTTTCAAGGTCTGGATTGGAATCCGGAGGTAGTCAATGGGCGACGCGGGCGACGCGAAATGCAGAATGTGATCGAGCGCGCCTTCCAATTCAATGTGCTCCGAGACATCGTGGTTGTGGAAGGTAAAGTGCTCGTGATCCATCAAATGGTTGATGTTTTTGAGATCTCCTGTGATGAGGTTGTCCATGGCATCCACCTGAAATCCTTCTCGGATGAAGCGGTCGCAAAGATGTGACCCGAGGAACCCCGCTGCACCCGTAATGAGAACGCGCTGCATCAATGATTTAATAGAGGGTGAACAGTGGATCGGCCGATGCTCTTGTAGTGAAAGTTGTGCTTCTGCATGGTGTCCAGGTCGTACAAGTTCCGTCCGTCAAAAATCGCATGACCGGCCAGGGCCTTTTTCATTTGAGCAAAGTCTGGATTGCGGAATACCTGCCATTCTGTGCAAATGAGCAAAGCATCACATCCTTCTAAGGCACCCATCGGCGAGTCGCTGTATTTGATTTGGTCTCCCGTCACCTTCCGCACATTGTCCATGGCTTCAGGATCAAACGCTACAATTTCGGCTCCAGCGGCCGTGAGCTTGTCGATCATGTACAAGGCCGGCGCTTCGCGGATGTCATCCGTTTCCGGCTTGAAAGCCAATCCCCATAGGGCAATTTTCTTTCCTTTCAAGTCGCCTTTGAAGTAATCCCGCATTGGATCAAACAACGCCGTCTTCTGTGATTCATTGACGCGCATGACACTGTCGAGGATGGCGAAATCAAAGCCGTTTTCGGCACCGCTTTTGTAGAGGGCCTGCACATCTTTCGGGAAGCAGCTTCCTCCGTAGCCAATGCCCGGAAAAAGGAAGCGCGAACCAATTCGGGTGTCTGTGCCCATGCCGCGTCGCACCTTGTCGACGTCGGCGCCGACGAGCTCACAGAAATTAGCGACTTCATTCATGAAGGTGATCTTCGTCGCTAAGAATGAATTGGCTGCGTATTTGGTCAACTCGGCACTCTTCTCATCCATGAACAGGATGGGGTTTCCTTGTCGGACAAAGGGCTTGTACAATTCTTCCATCAACTGCTGAGCCCGTGCACTGGAACATCCAATGACGACCCGGTCGGGCTTCATGAAATCTTCTACGGCGAAGCCTTCCCTTAAGAATTCGGGGTTGGAAACCACATCGAAGTCCACGCGGGCATTGGCCGCTACGGCCTCCTGAACGCGTTCAGCCGTTCCCACCGGTACGGTGCTTTTGTCAATGATGACCTTGTAGTCCTCCATCAGGTGCCCCAACTGCTCGGCTACGCCCAAGACATAGCTTAAGTCTGCCGACCCATCTTCTCCCGGAGGAGTGGGAAGAGCCAAAAAGATCAACGCAGCGTCTTGGATCGCGCTTTTAAGATCCGTGGTGAACGTCAGTCTTCCTGCTTTGATGTTCCGCTCGAACAACACATCCAAATGCGGTTCGTAAATCGGAATTTTACCCGCTTGCATGGATTCCACTTTCGCTCGATCGATGTCAACGCAAATCACTTCATTTCCGGTTTCCGCGAAACACGTTCCGGTCACCAATCCAACATATCCAGTTCCTACAACGGCGATTTTCATGTCAAGAGTTCTTTAATTCAAGCAGGTTTTACTGCAACACAAATTTAATCAAAGCAGCGCATATATTGCTTTGCTGTGATTCAGTAAGTTCGGTGTGCATGGGCAACGAAATGACGCGGGCAGCGAGGGCGTCCGAAATCGGGTGAGCATCGAGGTTGAAGCTGTAAGAAGCAAAGGCCGCTTGCCGGTGTCCAGGAACAGGATAGTATACGCCCGTTGGAATCCCGTGTGCCTTCATGTGCTCCACCAAGGCATCCCGTCGAGTGGGATCGACTTGGAGGGTGTATTGATGAAAGACGTGGGAACTGCGCACGTCACGCAACGGAATTTGAATCCCGGGAATGTCTTGGAGCAAAGCGTCATATCGCGCGGCCGCCTGCTGACGCGCTGCACAGTAGGCATCGAGGTGCTGGAGTTTGACCCGCAAGATGGCGGCTTGCAGACCGTCGAGCCGCGAATTCAATCCAACGACATCGTGGTGATAGCGCTTGGACATGCCATGGTTGGCGATTTGCTGGAGCTTCCGAGCAATGGTTTCATCGTTGGTCATGATGGCGCCACCGTCTCCCATGCAACCCAAGTTTTTCGAAGGAAAGAAACTGGTGGTGCCCATCAAGCCCAACGTGCCTGATTGAGGCGCGTCTTTTCGCTTGCCCTCCGCGCCATACCAACGTGCCGAGATGGCTTGGGCGTTGTCTTCAATGACCGGAATTCCAGACTTATTCGAAAGGGCGAGTAAGGCGTCCATGTCCGCCATTTGACCGAACAAATGCACGGGGACAATGGCCTTGGTTCGTGGCGTGATGGCTGCAGCCACTTGTTCCGCTTGGATATTGAACGTGTCGGCATGGACATCGACCAGTACCGGAGTCGCTCCTAGCAAAGCCACCACTTCGATGGTGGAGATGAAGGTGAACCCTGTGGTGATCACTTCGTCGCCCGGACCGATGCCGAGTGCCATTAAGGCAATTTGCAGGGCGTCCGTCCCGTTGCCACATGGAATGACAAATCGCGAACCGGTATACGCTTGGAGTTCCTCCGAAAAAGCTTGGACCTCAGGTCCCTTGACGAACGCGCCGTTTCTCATCACACGCTGCATGGCGGCATTGAGTTCGTTTTCGATGGCGGCATGTTGGCCGATCAAATCGACCATGTGAATGGGGTCCATGGAGAGCAGTCAGAGTGAATGGCGAAGGTACAATGCGGCAATGGAATTGTCGGGCAATGGCCGCTTTACAAATGCAAGGCGTCCCTTGGTAACTTGCGCCATGCTTCGAATGAAATCATGCCGGGCGACACCACGGGAGGTGGGCGCTGCGCGAATGCCCGCTCTGTTCAGTTTGCTGGTTTGTTTTTTGGTGCTGCAAAACGCGAGTGCCCAATCCCGGTCGGTGCGCGATAGTGCGTTGTTCTCTCCTCACTTTCATTTGCACGGCGGCATCGGATCGAGCGCGGGTGATTTGGGCGATCGCTTTGGTCAAGGAGGGCATGTAGGTGTGGGAATTCATGTCAAGTTTCCCTCTGGATTTTATACGGGCCTGCAGGCTGACTTTGGATTTGGGATGAAGCTCCGGGAACAAGGAGTGTTGTCCAATTTATTGAACCCTGCGGGGCAATTGATAGACAACGAAGGGCAGGTGGCGTTGCTGTCGCTGTCGGGTCGGAGCGGTCTGGTGACACTGGACGCGGGACGGCTCTTTCCGCTTCGCAGGACCAACGCAAACTCTGGCGTGCTCATCAATTTCGGCTTGGGCTCGGTACATCACCGCGTGCATTTTGAAAACACGGAGAATCCCATCACCCAATTGGACGAGCCCTATCTATCCGGTTACGATCGCCTCACATGGGGTGTGGCTTTCAAACAATTTATAGGGTACTGGCACATGTCGGACAATGGATTGGTCAACTGGTTTGCTGGGGTTCAACTTTGGGAGGCGAAAACCTGGCCGCAGCGCCCGGTGAATTTTGATAGCCAAATGACGGACGAGGCGCCGCGACTGGATCTATACGGGGGCATTCAAGTGGGGTGGGTCTTTCATTTCTACAAGCGCACTGCGGTCGAACATTGGAATTGATGCAGGCGGTTCACAGCTTTTTCATGACCATCTACGACGGCCTTTTGTGGCTGGCGTCAAGTTGTGGTCACAAGAAAGCCAAGGGTTGGACGAAGATGCGCAGTCAAGGTTGGTTGCCATTGGCAGAAGCCACCAACGCGCTGCTTCCAGGAGAACAATGGCACGCGGTTCATTGCGCATCCGTCGGTGAGTTTGAGCAGGCTCGCCCCGTGATGGAGGCCTATCGAAAAGCCAATCCGACAGCCCGATTTCTTTTGACATTTTTCAGCCCCTCGGGTTGGAATGCATTTGATAAACAGCAACCAGAATGGTGGACGGAGCGAGATTGCGTGGCGCCGTCTCCTTTGGATCGTCCGAGGTATGTGAGGCAATTCTTGGCCGCTGTGACCGGATCAGGGAAGTCGACTCCAGCGATCGCCTGGCTGGCGCTTGCGAAATATGAGGTGTGGCCTCTTTGGTTGGCGGCATTGCAAAAAAAGAAAGTGCCTTGTGTCGTTTTTGCTGCCCACGCGGTCGAAGGGCGTTGGCCATTTCGTTTAGGCGGTGCTTGGTATCGAAAAGCTTGGAGGAAGTTGGATGCGATCTGGGTGCAGCACGAGCAATCGAAAGAAACGCTGAGTCGTTGGGGCATTTCAGGAGCGAAAGTCATGGGCGACCCACGATTTGACCGCGTTTTGCAAACGGTTCAGGAATCCACTCAGCATCCCGATGAAGAGTTGATTCGGTGGGTTGACTCAAGGACATGTGTTGTTGTGGGGAGTGCTTGGAAACCGGAAACGGAATCCATGTTGGCCGTCAATTGGCCTGAAAATACCTGTGTCATCGTGGTTCCCCATGAGTGGTCTGCGGCTTCTATCATTGCTCAAAAAGAGGCTTGGGAAAAACGAGGACTACTGACCACTGTCTGGAGCGATCACCGATCAATCAATACAGACGCCGCACTTCCACCTTCACAGGTCTTGATTGTCGATGCGATGGGCTTTCTCACACGCATCTATGCGGTCGCCAACGCGGCCGTCGTCGGGGGGGGGTTCGGGGAGGGAATCCACAATACGTTGGAGCCTGCTGCGCATGGTGTGTCCATTTGGGTAGGGCCGAACTGCGGTCGTTTCCTGGAAGCTCAATTGTTGGAGTCTAGCGGAGGATTGCAGGTCGTGACGTCGGAAACAGCACTGACTGCTGCCGTTCAACGCGCCTTGTTGGATGTGAAGGTTTTGAAAGAGAAAGGACTTCATGCCCAGTCATTTGCTAGGGCCAATGCTGGCTCAGCTCAACGCATCGCGTCGGGCTTACTTTCTTTGTAACCTTTTAAAGAAAAAAAGCGCTTCGACCTTCGCGATTTAATGCCGTAATTTGCAGCGTGGTTCGCCACATGCCTGGATGGTGGAATTGGTAGACACGACAGACTTAAAATCTGTTGACCTCAGGGTCGTGCGGGTTCAAGTCCCGCTCCGGGTACCAAGCGGGAGATTGCAGCGATGCGGTCTCCCGTTTTTGGTTTTTCATCTTGTAACTGACTGACTGACTGACTGAAAGATGAAGCCGAACCCTTCCTTGAAGACTGGGGTTCGATACTTTCCCCCCTTCAACTCCAATTTTTCCGCGAGTATCGAACCCAGTAGTTGATGTTTGGTTTCAACGGATGCTTTTTCGAATACCGCTTCGAGGTTGGTGAGCAGCGAAATTCCGAATGGAATGAAGTCTTCGATTCCCGTATCCGTTCCATTGAGGCGATCGATGTGAGCATTCACTTCATTCATCTTGCCGTCAAGATTGGATATATGGGTCTGATAATCCGCGTTGCTGACGATTCCCTCAAGTAGCTTATCCAGGAGAGCGTCCTTCTTGTTTTGGAGCGTTTTAAGTGTCTTCTCGGCTTGTTTTAGCTCCGATACGGCTGAGTTGTTTCGGGTGTTGAATTCATCCCTCAGAATCGCTTCAAATAGCTGCGCTACACCGTCTTTGGGTCGGATTGATTCCAACAACGTATTGAAGGCCTTATGGTGCTCTTGTCGCCTGCCACGGTAGTCGCATCCGAGACGTGAATTGCAGTGGTAGTAAAAGTGCTTTATGCCGGATTTACTTTTCGATCCGCTACCGGTCAGATTTCGACTGCACTTTGGACACTTGAGGTGGCCTCTGAGTGGTAGTTCTGGATTGAATTTTTGTGCTTTTGGGGCTTGCTTCTTGCGGTGGTTTCGTATTTCCTGGACCTTTTGAAAGGTGCCCATTGATACCAGTGATTCATGCTGTCCGATAATTGTTGTTTCAACCTCTTCGTCAAAGGCGGGGAGGGTAATTCGGCCGGTATATATTTCGTTCGATAGGATGCGACTGAGGTTGCTTTTTGTTAGTTTGAGGAGTGAGAATCGTTCGTCTTTGAGGAGTTGGTTTTGGGAAAAACGCCCCGTAGCAAAACACTTGAAGAGGGCAGATATTAGGCGCGCTTTCACCGGGTCTGGCTGCATCAAAACCTTGCTCGCAGCATCTTTTCCAGGCATATAACCCAAGGGTTGTTTGCCGTTGTACCGTCCTTCTTTGAGTCCTTGACGCAGGCCTTCTTTGGTTCGGTATGCGCGCATTCTATTGTCGGACTCGGGTAGAGATAAGTTCAGTATGTTTGGTATGAAGTGATTTGGCGAATCCCAATTGGTCCAGTTGTGGATGGCATTCACTTCAATTTTACATTCTCTTAATTCGTTGATTTTACCCAACGAAAGCATCAAGTTTCGACTGAAACGGTCGAATTGTGTGACGAGTAGTAAATCTATTTCGTTCTTTCTCAATTTGACGAAGCGCAACAATTCTTGAAAGACAGGTCGGTTTTCAAAGTCTTTTGCGGAGTGATCCTCTTGAAATTCCTTGATTATTTCAACTCCGTTGGTAAGACAGAATTGTCTGAGGGAGTCGCGCTGAGCATCGAGGCTGTTGCCGTGAATACGTTGGTCGGTCGTGCTTACTCTGCGATAGAGAATTGCTCGTTTTCCTCGGAGGTTATTCATTTCTGTGGTTGACTTCGTTAATAGCGATGTCTGCGAGATTATACAGACACTCACGGATGATTCGGGCTTCTTCTTTGGTAAACGAGTTGTTCGATGAATTTAATATTTCATGGCATTTCTCAATGGATAACATGAAAGGTGATGAGGTGCAGATCGCTTGGTCGATGACCATTTGGATGTGCGCTTTTCTGACAGGATGCGATGCATCATTGTTTCTTGATGTGCTTGGAGGCGGTCAGCTGGAACTTGGATTTTCCGTTGCGGACCGACTCTTCCAAAATGCAGAAGTCATGAAGTTGTTTCGCGGCCAAGGCCGCAGTTCGGTTTTCCATTATCTGAGTCGATTTAAGAACGTATTTGGTCTCTTTTGACTCTATAGTCACCTCCTTGATTTCTGGGGTGTCCAAGGCGCTTGAAATCGCTCTCTCTATCTCTGATTTAGATTCTCGCAGGTAGTTGACAGCAGAGCCTAATTTCCCGAGCATTCGATTGATGTCGATGCTGATGAAGTCATCCATGATAAAGCCGTATTGAAGAGCGACGTCAATCTCCTCTTGCGAACCAATTAACGCTTCGCCACCTGGGAATACGAGCAGACGAGCTGGCACAGGGTGGTGTCGCCGCTGGAGTCGCTCTGCACGATGTCCGACGAGCGCTTGTTGACGGCAATGATGTGGTTGTCTTCGTAAAGCACGTCGAGGTTATCCACCGTGCTCATGACGATGGGGGCCTTGGGTTGGCGTGCCCAATGCGACGGGCTAGCGACGTCGGAACGGTCGCTCATGGTTCAGTACTGTTCGTCTTCGTTGGGGAAATCGCGTGTGCGGACGTCCTTGACATACTGCTGTATGGCCGAATTCATTTGTTCGCCCATGTCGAGGTAGCGTCGCAGGAAACGCGGACTGAATTCTTGGGTGATGCCCAACATGTCGTGCAACACGAGGACCTGACCGTCGCATCCGCTTCCTGCTCCGATGCCGATGGTGGGGCATTGGATGGAGGCGCTCACCTCTTTGGCCAAACCGGCTGGGATCTTCTCAAAAACGACTGAAAAGCAGCCAATTTCATCGAGCATTTTTGCATCTGCTCGCAGTTGCTCTGCTTCCATTTCTTCCTTCGCCCGCACGGTGTAAGTGCCAAACTTGTAGATGGACTGTGGCGTTAAGCCGAGGTGTCCCATGACGGGAATGCCGGCCGTGAGGATGCGTTCGATGCTCTCGCGGACTTCCCTGCCTCCTTCGAGTTTCACGGCATGGGCGCCGCTTTCTTTCATAATCCGAATGGCGGAGTTCAAGGCTTCTTTCGAATTGCCTTGATACGTGCCAAAGGGGAGGTCCACCACCACCAACGCACGCTTCGCCGCCCGCACCACACTCGACGCGTGGTAAATCATGTGGTCCAACGTGATGGGCAATGTGGTTTCGTGCCCGGCCATGACGTTGGAGGCGCTGTCCCCGACGAGAATGACGTCTACGCCGGCTTGATCGACGATGGTCGCCATGGAGTAATCATAGGCCGTTAGCATGGCGATCGGTTCGCCATTGGCCTTCATTTACGCAAGCACTTGGGTCGTGATGCGTTTGGCTGATTGATGAACGGACATGCTAAAAGGAAATTATTCACCTCAAAGTTAACGTACGCTTTGGGTGCTTCTGTAGGGTAGAAACATTTTTTCGCGTTCTCCGTATCCTAGGTGAAATGGATTTCATGGAACATCTACTTGGCCCTATGACTTATCGGACATGTAATACCTCTCAAATGACTTTATTAATTGTTTAATATGATATAACAGTATGTCAGATGATTTTTTTTTTCGTATATTTCCTCTTCTTAATTTTAAATCTGTCGTTATGCATATTTTCCGTTTATTTTCTGCATTGGCCGTTGTTATCAGCTTTTCTACGGGAAATGTTCAAGCTCAACTCGACGAACAAGTCCCTTACCAAGGCGACACCTTGTTGACGAACCCCAATCAGTTCCGGGTCACCTCAGCAGGTGATGTCCTGATGGACTGTGACTGGCCCGCAATGATGGCCATGATCCGTGACCTCGAAGAACGCATCGCTGGTGAAACCGAAACCGATACAACCTACGGCGTCTACGTCTCAGGCGGTATCAATGGAAACGACCTCAATATGTGGTACGATTGCCTGGTGCTGCGCGATTCGATCTTATCGCTTCAGGTGACCTATGATGAGGCGTTGGCACCGAGGGTGACGGTAGATGCTGCGGTAGTGCTCTCAGACACCAGTGCCGCTCTGAGTGCAAGCTTCAGTGGAAGCGGGGTGGGAGCCTCGGGATTTGCCTGGGCCGAGGATTATACGACGACCCCACAAGTAGGAGACGATACCGGAACGACCAGTCCCATCGCTGATACGTTGACCGGCCTGGACGCTGGAACGGTCTATTACTTCTCAGCATTTGCGGTCAAGGAGGCTGAGTACTTTTATGGGGATACCCTCTCCTTCTTGACAATGCCGGGCATCACCACCGACGCAGCGGATGAGCTGACCACAGTGTCCGCCACCCTGAACGCAACGTTCTCGGCGGATTCGATTACAGCACAAGGCTTCGTGTGGGGATTGGAGGAGGATTTGAGCGATGGTGCGAGCGTGTCTGCTGATACTACCGGTGGCAGCACCGCGATTGAGTACGCGGTATCAGGATTGACACCGGGTAAGGTTCGCTACGTCAGTGCGTATGCGACCAATGCTTCAGGCACGACTTATGGAGACACGATTGCACTGCTCACAAGTCCGGGCATCACCACCGATGCAGCGGATGAGCTCGCCGCCGTGTCTGCCACCTTGAACGCAACGTTCTCGGCGGATTCGATCACCGCACAAGGCTTCGTGTGGGGATTGCAAGCCGATTTAAGCGACGGAGCGAACGTTTCTGCCGACTCGACCGGTGGCAGCACAGCAATCGAGTACTCGGTATCGGGATTGACACCGGGGACGATTCATTACGTCAGTGCGTATGCCACCAACGCTTCAGGAACGACCTATGGAGACACGATTGCGCTGCTCACAAGTCCGGGCATTACCACCGACGCAGCGGATGAGCTCACCGCAGAATCGGCCACGTTGAATTCCACGTTCTCAG
>CALGEI010000086.1 GCA_937881575.1 uncultured Flavobacteriales bacterium
CAAAAAAAGGGTTGGCGTGTCTTGGCGGGAGATGCCACCCGGGATGAAAACCTTGAGGATGCCGGGGTTGATCGCGCGAAGTCACTGATCACAACATTGCCCGATGATGCCCAAAACTTATACGTGGTGCTTTCTGCTAGAGAGAGACGCCCAGATTTGTTGATTATTTCAAGGGCGTCTCAGTCCAATGCTGTGAGCAAACTTCGGGTTGCAGGAGCTCAAAATGTCATTATGCCCGATCAGGTAGGTGGTGCTCACATGGCGTCTTTGGTCGCTATTCCAGATGTAGTAGAGTTCATCGATCACATCCGGATTCAAGGATCGGATGCGGTCAATCTGGAAGAAATTGCGGTAGCTCAATTGCCCCAAAGGCTTCAGCTACAAACGTTGGGTGAAATGGATGCGAAGAATCGAATTGGTGTCAATGTCATTGGTTTGAAACGCGCCACTGGAGAAATGGTCATCAACCCAGCGCCTGATACGAGGCTGGACCAATCTGTCAAATTGTTCGTGCTGGGGACAGTGGAACAAATACGACGGTTGAATGAGTTCCTCGGAATACAAAGTCCAAGCTGATCGGAGTCGCTTCCTGCAATGGGCTTTTGTATATTGGTGCTTTTCGAATAAACACAACGATTCATGCACCGAATTCTTTCACTTTTGATGGGCATTTTTGCCCTGATGACGCCTGCTTTTTCCCAAGTCAGTGCGGTTGACGACAAGATCAACAGCATCATGGAGCCTGTAACGAATGCCATCATGAAGGTCATCTTCTTTACGGTCTCATTTGGTGATTTATCGATTCCGTTTGTCTTGATCTGGCTGTTAGCAGGAGCCGTTTTCTTTACGTTCTACTACCGCTTTGTGAACATTCGTGCTTTTCGGCATGCTTTGGATGTCGTGCGGGGCAAATTCGATGATCCAAGTCACATTGGTGAAGTCAGTCATTTTCAAGCTTTAACTGCCGCTTTGAGTGGAACTGTAGGGGTTGGTAACATCGCCGGTGTGGCCTTCGCTGTTTCGTTGGGAGGGCCTGGGGCTACGTTTTGGATGATTGTAGCGGGATTACTAGGGATGAGTTCCAAATTTGTTGAATGCACGCTGGGAACGAAATATAGAAAAACCAATGAGGACGGATCAGTCTCAGGTGGTCCAATGTATTATTTGCGAGATGGCTTGGCAAAACAAGGGAAGGCAGGTTTAGGGAAAGTGCTGGCGGCCATCTTCGCAATCGCTTGTATAGGTGGAAGTTTCGGTGGAGGAAACATGGTTCAGATCAATCAAGCTACAAAGCAATTGATTTTGGTGACCGGAGGTGAGCAGTCCATCTTGTTTGGTAACAGCTGGATATTTGGAGTGATCATGGCCTTGATTGTAGGCATGATTATTATTGGTGGGATAAAGACGATTGCCAAAGTCACGGATAAGGTGGTTCCGTTTATGGTGGGCGTTTATGTGATCGGTGCGCTTGTTGTGATTTTGGGAAACATTGCGGAAGTGCCAGGGGCATTTGCCTTGATCTTTAAAAGTGCATTCACTTCGGATGCTGCCTATGGTGGATTGATCGGTGTGTTGATCATTGGTTTTCAAAGGGCTGCATTTTCGAACGAGGCGGGCATAGGGTCTGCCTCCATAGCGCATTCAGCGGCAAAAACGGATGAACCTGTCAGCGAAGGGATTGTGGCGCTTCTCGAGCCATTCATCGATACAGTCGTAATCTGCACGATGACGGCATTGGTGATTGTGATATCGGGATATGGATCACTGGATCAATCGCAGGTTCTGGGGTTGGCTAAGTCTGGGGATCTTCAGGCTATTGAGCTGACATCAAGTGCGTTTGCACAAACGATGAGCTGGTTCCCAATCGTTCTGTCCATCGCCGTCATTTTGTTTGCTCTGTCTACGATGATCAGTTGGAGCTATTATGGTCTCAAAGCTTGGACTTATTTGTTCGGAGAATCGCGTGGTGCGGATTTGTCCTACAAGGCTATATTTTGTCTCTTTGTGGTAGTAGGCTCTGCGATTTCAGCAAAAAGTGTTTTTGACTTTGGAGACGCTATGATTTTCGCCATGTGTTTCCCCAATGTTTTGGGGCTGTATTTCTTGGCACCTGAAATTAAAGCGGATTTGAAAGATTACTTGGCTCGTGTGAAGTCGGGCGCTATCAAGCGGTTTGATTAATATAAAAGTTGTTTGCTAAATAGGGAGAGGAGATTGGGTAAGATGAGTGGTGAGCAGCGGGTGATGGCAACTGTCATCTTGTTTTCGTGGTTTTTTTGGGGAGGTGTGATTCTTTATTCAAAGAGTTTTGCTGAACGGGTTGATCGCGAACATGCCAAGACAATGGTGCCTTCTTTTTTAGAGTTCCTCTCGGAACAACCTAGTTTAATTCAGCCAATGCAGGCAGCGCATCAGGATTACAGTCGAAATTCTATGTGGCAAATCACTGAGTCGAAACTGAACTTAAAGGAGACGGAAGGCACAGCTTTAACTGAAGTTCAGTCTGCCAGATGGTACAATCTGAATGTGGTTGATAGTGTTTTTTTGGAATCACTCCCGCGAATTGGTCCGGGCTTGGCGGGAAGGATTTGCCGTTACAGAAAGTTGCTTGGAGGGTTTTATGATGTGAAGCAATTGAATGAAGTTTGGGGGATTTACCCGGATCAGTTGAAGGCGATTCTTCCGTGGTTTCATGTAGGTAAAGCGGAGGTGAATAAGCTATGTGCGGACTCTTCATCCTGGGACGATTTAAGGAGGCACCCATACATTGGGTTTGAAGGAGCGCGGCAAATTGAGCGCTATCGAAACCAGCACAGTTTGGTTGCGGTTTCAGATTTGTTGAAAGCAGTTCCGATTACCGATAGTCTCTATCGGTCGTGGGCGCCGTATCTTCGAATTTGCAGAACGCCATAGTGCTGCGACGTATTCAATGAACAATCCAATTAAAGCTGACGGTCAGAGTCTGAGAAATAAGCTTGAACATTGTGTCAAATCGATTCCCGACTACCCGGTTAAGGGAGTCATGTTTCGAGATCTTGCTCCAGTTTGGAAGAATGCATCCCTTTGTAAAGAGGCCGTGTTAGAATTGGCTTCAAGGGTTGAAATGGAGTCGGAAGGACGCCCAGATGCGGTTGTAGGTGTTGAGAGTCGTGGTTTTATTTTTGGAATGCCACTCGCTCTGCATTGGAATGTTCCCTTTATTCCGTTTCGAAAGCCGGGCAAATTGCCTGGTGCACTCTACGATGAACGTTACGAACTGGAATACGGGTTTGCGAAGCTTCAATGTCAAGCGGATTGTTTGTCGCCAGGAATGAAGGTGCTTATTCATGATGATGTTCTTGCAACCGGTGGAACCGCTTTGGCAGCGCAAAAATTGGTTAAGAAAACAGGTGCTAAAGTCATAGGTTTTGCCTTTGTGATTGAATTATTGCCACTCAGTGGAAGGGAACGTTTAGGCTCGTCAATCCACTCTTTATTAACCTACTAATCCGATATGATGGATTTTAATTTAACTGAAAATCAAAAGGCGATTCAGGCAAGTGTGCGCGATTTTGCTCAGCAACATATTTTGCCAAATCGAATGGATTGGGATGAGCGTCAACACCTTCCCCGAGAGCTCTTTCGCGAAATGGGATCACTCGGCTTGATGGGGATGTTAGTCCCAGAGAGCTATGGAGGGACGGGAATGGGATACTTCGAATACAAGATTGTCATCGAAGAAATTGCTCAAGTTTGTGGCTCCATTGGTTTGTCTGTAGCAGCGCACAACAGTTTGTGTACGAACCACATTTTAATGTTTGGCGATGAAGCGCAGAAACAACGATTCTTGCCTTTGTTGGCAACCGGGGAACACTTGGGTGCGTGGGGCTTGACCGAGGCCAATACCGGGTCAGACGCCATGAGGATGCAATGCACGGCTGTTCGAGACGATGCGCGAGGTGGTTGGGTATTGAATGGAACTAAAAATTGGATTACCCACGGAGTTTCTGCTGACATCGCCGTTGTCTTAGTGCGTACCGGGGATCTGCTGGATAGCAAAGGAATAACGGCATTTGTTGTTGAGCGTGAACAACCGGGGTTTTCTGGAGGTAAAAAGGAGAACAAACTTGGGATGCGCTCATCGGAGACAGCGGAGATGATATTCGTTGATTGCTTTATTCCGGATGACCAGGTGCTTGGTCTTGTGGGGGATGGGTTTGTTCAAGCCATGAAAATTTTGGATGGAGGTAGAATAAGCATCGCCTCTCTTGCGCTGGGTATAGCAAAAGGAGCATTGAAGACTGCTCGTGATTATTCATTGGAGCGGGAGCAGTTTGGTCAGCCAATTGGTCATTTCCAAGCAATTGGTTTCAAATTAGCGGATATGCATACGTCGATTGAGGCTGCTGATCTGTTAACGTTAAAGGCCTGCAGTCTGAAAGAGCAGGGTATGCCTGTCACCAAAGTTTCCGCCATGGCGAAATACGAAGCTTCTGAAGTTTGTGTTCAGGTGGCTACGGAAGGAGTTCAGATTTTGGGTGGATACGGTTATACCAAGGATTTTCCTGCTGAGAAATACTACCGTGATAGCAAGCTTTGCACCATTGGTGAAGGGACAAGCGAGATTCAAAAAATCGTAATTGCGAGAGAGTTAGTCCGCGAGGAATGAAAAGGGGCTGAGGTTTTTGAATTTATAGGCATTTCACGTAACTTTGCATCCCAATTTTGAACTCATGCTCTCGATTCCAGTAAAGGAAGGTGATAATATAGAACGCGCCTTAAAGCGTTTTAAGAAGAAATTTGATCGTACGAAACGTATGCGAGAGCTGCGTTCGCGTCGTGAATTTGTTAAGCCGAGTGTGCAAAATCGGGAACAAATGAAAAAAGCAGTCTATAAAAACGGGCTAAACATGAAAAACGAGTGATGATTTACTTTGTTTTTTAGATGAAATGGGCGAACTTGTCAAACGACTTTCGCCCATTTTGTTTTGAACCAAGTTTCGCCACATATCAACGAGTTTCTTGATTATTTGATCAAAGAGAAGCGAGGCAGCATCCATACACTGAGATGCTATCGCTCAGATTTGAATCAACTGGCTCGTTACATGACAGACCAATATGATTGCGATGACTTGAGTGAGATAGAGGCAGAATGGTTGCGGTCCTATGTTGTTGAAATGATGCGGAAGGCCAAAGCGCCACGCACTATACATCGCAAAATCAGTGCATACAGGACGTTTGTTCGTTTTGCGAAACGAAAAGGCTGGATGTCTGCAGATCCTACAGAATCTGTTTCATTGCCCAAGCTTTCTAAGAGACTGCCGAACGTTGTTCCAGAACATGCGATGAGTGAATTGTTCGAGGAGAACGTCTTTCCGAATGATTGGAAGGGGAGGAGAGATCGCAGTGTGATTGCGCTCATGTATGAGACAGGTGTTCGCATGTCTGAGCTGATTGCGTTAGAGGTTACTGACGTGGTTCGCGATAAAAGCGAGCTAAGAGTTTATGGTAAGGGCAATAAGGAACGTCGCGTTCCGTTGATGAAGGAGACCATCGAGAGTATCGAGGA
>CALGEI010000087.1 GCA_937881575.1 uncultured Flavobacteriales bacterium
TGTCAAGCCCCCCGATTCTGCCTGCTTCAATTTTTCAGGGTCGTTGGTCGTCAGGTCTCCGCTCAAAGTCGTCCACGTTCCGCCTCGATTTGCGCTGTGATGCACCATTTGAGAACCGAAGTACACACCATTCGGATCTTTTGGGTCGGCCGCAATCGCCGCATTCCAAGCAAATCGCAAAGGCACCGTATCCGGCTGTACCGGTTGGATCGAACTTTGATTGCCGTTGCGCAAATCAATGCGCGCCAATGAGCCGCCCTGGTACATGGCGTAAGCTGTGTTCAAATCCCCGGGAGCAGGCAGTACATCGAAGCCATCCCCGAACATCACTTCCTGCCAATCTTCATTGCGGATCCCTCCCGAGTGCCACACTTCGCTGGGTCCGACCCAAGACCCATTGTCCTGCATTCCGCCATAAATTCTATACGGAACCGCCATGTCTACGGCGATGTGATAAAACTGACCAAGTGGCAAATTGTTGACGAACGTCCACGACTTGCCGCCATCTCTGCTAATGTTCAAGCCTCCATCATTGCCGTCAATGAGGAAATTTGGATTGTCTGGATGGATGTAAAAGGCATGATGGTCCGGGTGCACTCCACTGTATGGCAGGATGGTGCGAAAGGTCCGTCCTCCATCCTCACTCAAGTCGACCATGCTGTACAAATTGAACAACCGACGCTCGTCCGACGGATCTGCATAGATGTCCGCATAATAAAACGGTCGGTTTCCAATGTTGTCCCTTTGGATCAAGCTCCATGAAACACCCCCGTCTTTGGAATGATACAACCCTGTATTCGTGGATTCTACCAAGGCATAAATCACATCCGGATTGGCCGCACTCACAGCCAAGCCGATCCGCCCAAGTTCTCCTCCGGGCAGTCCCTCTTCGTCCGTTAATTTTTTCCACGTCGAACCGCCGTCATGCGTGATATGCAATGCACTGCCTTCGCCTCCGCTGGTAAAGAACCACGGTTGACGCCGGTGAGACCACATGGCCACTAGCAACTTATCCGGATTGGAAGGGTCGATGATCATGTCCGCCACACCGGTACTTTCATCCGTATACAACACGTGCTCCCAGCTCTTGCCTCCGTCTGTTGTTTTGTACACTCCACGATTCGGACTGTCCCCCCAAGCCGTTCCTGTGACTCCGACCCAAACGGTCTGATGGTCTGTCGGATGGATGATGATCCGGTGAATGTTGTGGGTGTTTTCAAGGCCCATCATTTCCCATGAATAGCCTCCGTCGATACTTCGGAATACACCGCGCCCGCTCGAATGCGAGTTGCGCGGATTGCCTTCTCCCGTTCCCACCCAAATGACATCGGGATTGGAGGGTGCCAATGCGACCGCTCCTATGCTCTGAGTTGGCTGGTCATCGAACAACGGCTCCCATTCTACACCTGCTGTCTCG
>CALGEI010000088.1 GCA_937881575.1 uncultured Flavobacteriales bacterium
AAGTGAATGCTTTGAGCAAGTGGCGGACTCTCGATTTTTTAGGGTTGGGCATGGGCGCTCTTATTTTACATCCCCTTGTAAAGCTGATGCATCATGCGAGCGGATTCTTCGGGAGAGAATCGCCTGCAGTTGGCAGTTCCTTTTTGAATCAGTTTTTCACGCAACTGCGCGTCAGATGTCACACGCTCAATGCAACCTCGAATCGCGTTGCAATCCAGGGGATCGCACAACAAGGCTCCGTCCCCCGCCACTTCATTCATGGGGGCTATGTGGCTTGTGATGACCGGAAGACCAACCATCTGCGCTTCCAAAATCGGCATGCCAAACCCCTCCAGAGTGGAGGCGAAGAGCAAAAGGTCACTCGTTGCGTAAGCCTCTTGCATTTCAGCGTCGGTCAGTTTGGATTGTGTGGAGTATTCAACTCCCAATTGCTTCAACATGCTATGATCTGCGTCCGATGGCTCCCCGATGATGCGCAGATGAATATCCAGACTTCGAAGCGCCTCGGCATGACGGCACAAGTTTTTGTTCTCGGCAACTCCGATGTGCAAGGCGATGGGTTTGGGATTGTGCGGTTCAGTATTCCGTGGTTTGAAATGCTGCGGTACGACGGTGGGAATAACCGTGATTTTCTGAGGGTCAAACCACGAAGCCTCTTTCAAAACCGCCTCTTTGGTGGCTTCCGAAACGGTGATCAACTGATCAACGCATCGGAGAGGCCATGCAATCCAAATCTTCTTCATCAACCAGCGTTTCCATCCGATGTGATCATGAAGGAATCCAATGTCATGAATGGTCAGCACGACTTGGGGTCGGTTTTGTCGCCACTTGGGCCATGCGAGTGCTGCAAAGTGAATGTCGCCCGTAATGTGCAAGACGTCTGTTTCGAGCGTGCGGGTTTGCCGGATAATGTTCCATCGGTTCAACCAGCCTTCACTGAACTGCGTTGCTTCAATCCAGACTGGCTTGGTCTCTTCGGGCCAGACATTGACCACCTCCTGAAACGACTGCTCGATGCTGAAGTTGCCGAGGGCGCGTTTTTTGCGAAAGAGCCAGGTGATGTGCATGCGAGTAAAACTAATGCTCCAAACGGTTGTGGCTTGTGTTTGAAAGGGCTTTTTCGCTAACACTAGAATAGTGGTTAAAAACCGTTTTTACCGATTCTTGAAGTGTATTTGCTCTAATTTTAGACATCGCAGATGAATACAGATGAAGACAGATGAATATTAAGAATTACGCATTCTGCTCGGTTTTTTTTCTGGTTGGTGTCGGTGTTTTCTTGAATGCCTTCCGGATTCAGTCCACTCATCAAATCGAGGATGAGCTGGTGGACTTTATCATCGCTCAATCGCAATTGAATGGGGATGCCATGAAGGATGCGGAGGAATTGACACGGGCTATTAGTTTGTTTACCGAACCGCGTAGGGCTTTTTCTGACAGCACAGGGTTTGACACGAAATTTCAACAAACCATCGCACGGTCTCCAATCATTACGTTCATCGCTTACGGCGGTGGCGCTTGCGGCTTTTCATCAGAAGTTGGGGCGCGTGTTTTTGAAAAGTCTGGCTATGAGACCCGTTTCGTGCAAGTTCAAAATCAAAGAGGGCAAACGTATCATGTCGTTTTTGATGTGCGGAAGGATGATTTCGGGCCATGTGTTGTCGATCCGATTTTTGGGCACATTTTTTTGGATGAGCATGGCCATGGATTATCGGCGGAAGAGCTGAAAAGGAATTGGCCCGAAGTACAACCTTCTTTACCAGACGGAAATCGACTGAGCGAGTATTCGTACGAATACGGTGTGCAATTCACAAATTGGAGCCGATTTGGATCGCTTGAAGCGCCAATAAAAGCTCTGCTGAGCGTGTTTGTTGCGGATTTGGAATCCTTCTCACTGAGAAGTTGGTACAATCGTTTTATGCGGGTTTTCCCAGGTTTGTCCTTCACGTTATCGTTGGCGCTTATTTGGCTGGGTTCGAAAACGTGGACTAAGACGCGTAAAGCATGATGGAATTGTCAGGAGTGCGTCTGAATTCAGCGCAACCATGGGGAATACCCTGGATAGCTGCAGGAATGATGCTGTCCTTCGCGTCATTGTTTGCAGTGAATTCGTTGGAGTTGATTGGAGCAACTTGGGTGGCCATTGCAGGGGCCAGAATCGCTGTGCGTGTCAATGTGTTTCCGGTTCTTCTCGCTTTGGTATTTCCGTTTCTTGAAATCGTCACTTCCGTTTTTGATGCGGAGGCCATGGGGCAGAATATGAACGATCGATTTTACGGCCATGGACGGGAGGTGTATTGGATTTCGCTTCTCGGACTTTGTGCCATGTTTGCTGGATGGAGGTGGGTCGTTGGTCGCCGGATTCAGTTTTCGGTGCAGCAAATGGAGCATCGCTTGGTCGGCATGGATTTGCAACGTTTGGTGTTGCTGCATGTGGGATTGATAGCGTTGGATCGTGTGGTTGATTTCTTCATTCCTTACGGCAGTTCCTTGGCGCAAATCACGTTGCACTTGGGCAAGTTGCCGTTGGTTGTGTTGTATTTGATTGTGTGGCGATACCGAGTAAAGCCCGAGCAGTTATTGCTCGTATCGGGAGTGGTCATCGTCAATGTGGTAGTCAGTTTTTTGAGTTTCTTTTCCGAATGGAAAGAGATCATCATCCTATTTGGATTTCTCTTGGTC
>CALGEI010000089.1 GCA_937881575.1 uncultured Flavobacteriales bacterium
AATGTCTCCTTCCACCAGATAAAAGCCTCTTCGGCTTGCACCTCTCCGACGTTCAAAATCAAGGAAGGAATCTCGCTAAACAGACCGCCTGTCGTGGCGATCAAGTCACCTTTGAATGTGGTGATGAGCTCCTTGTCAATTCTTGGACAGTAGTAAAAACCGTCGGTATAGGCCTTGGAACTGAGTTTGGTAAGGTTGTGGTAGCCGGCCTTGTTTCGAGCAAGTAACACCACGGGATAGCCATCGTCTTTAGTGGACTTATCTGCATGGTCGCGGCAGACATTGAGTTCTGCGCCGACAATGGCCTTGATGCCCGCTTTATTGGCTTCTCGGACAAATTGGAACGCGCCCATCATGTTGCCGTGATCAGAAATGGCCATGGCCGGCATCCCCTTGTCAACAGCCTCCTGGACCAACTCTGGGATGGTACTAACGGCCTGAAGAATGCTGAACTTGCTGTGGGTGTGCAAGTGAACAAACGGCACATCCTCTGAAACGGCCGCTACAGGAGCCTTGGGCTCTTGAATGGCGGTTTTCTTGGTGGCCTCAAAATTGGCCGCTTCGAGCTGGGGTGCTTCGTAAACGATGCCATCGGGATCCACCAATTCTGGACGTTGGATGACCCTGAGGCGGCACAATTCAAAGAAACACTTCGCCGTGGCATCCACATCATAGGCCGCGTCGTGCGCCTCACCAAATCCGTGATCAAACAGCTTCACGTGCAACTCGGTCAACGTGGGCCACTTGAACCGTCCCCCGCGCCCTCCCGGGATCGCACAGAACTCAGTGGCTTCGTTTTTGGAATCAATGACCGGCTTGCTCGTCAGTTTCTCGAGATCCTGAGTCAATCGATGGTATTCTGCACCGACAATGTTCACATCAAACTCGATGTTGTGGCCCATGACATACTGGGCACGCGCCAAATCAACGTCAAACGCTGCCAGCACTTCTGACAACGGAATGCCGTCGGCCTCGGCCCGCTCGGTGGTAATCCCATGAATCTTTGCGGACGTAAACGGAATCGTAAACCCATCGGGTTTCACAATGTGGTTTCCGCGCGAAATCAACGTCCCCTTCGCATCGTGTAATTGCCAGGCAAGCTGCACCAGTCGGGGCCAGTTGTCACTGTCGGTCAGCGGAGCTTTCCAATCGCGGGGCAAGCCCGTAGTCTCGGTATCGTAGATCAAAAACATCCCTCCGAAACTACAGGATGAAAGGGATAATCCCCTCAATTGTATCCATCAGTTATGCACCGCTTATCCCCGAATTCGTTTGCAGGAAGAATGGGCTCACTCACTTTGCTTCATTCGATGTCCCCGTCAAACGGCCGAATGACGATTTCCTCCATGACGGCCTCGGGTGGCAAGCTCCAAGCAGACCAGACCGCTTCCGCAATGTGGTCGGCATTCAACAAGCGTGACTCAGGAAACGAAACACCCTCCCAAGAGGCGGACCAGGTCGGGCCCGGCATGATGGAAGTGACTCGGATTCCTCGTGGGCGAAATTCATACCGAAAGGCCTCAACCATGGTGGCTTGGGCGTGCTTGGAAATGCTATAGGAAGGCTTGCCCAGGAACAACTTGCGCGAGGCGACGGACGCCATATTGATGATGTGTGAACCAGAGGGCATCACAGACGCCAATCCACGTGTTATCTCATAGTGAGACAGCACATTGAGCTGCATCATATAACGCAAATTATCCGCATCCTCCTCCAACAAGGAACCGGGCAAGTAGACCCCTGCATTGTTGACCAATACATCCAATCGCGGGAGACGGTCTTGCAGCGCAGCAACCAACCCACTGACCTCCTCCGGCTTGCTCAAATCCGCACAGTAAATGTCAACAGACAAACCCGGTCGCTCCAACGCGCTTTTCATGGCGTTCAAGTCCTCTTGGTTTCGCGCGACTACATGCAATTCAGAGGCGGTTGCGGCAAAGCGGTCGGCAATGGCGCGACCAATGCCTTTGGTGGCACCGGTGATCAGAACGACGGGGTCAGAGTTCATAGAATGGGCTTTTAGGTTGGCAATTCACCGGGTCGAGGCAGACCGAAAAAACGTTTCCGAAATGGCTCCACATCGGGCCAAACATCCGGAGCAGCGATTGCAATTTCATCCGATCGATCAAACACAGGACGGTTGACGCACAAAATGGAGCGCTCCACGTCCGTGGGGTTTTGGTACGCATGGACCAATTCCAAGGGCCAGAAATGAGCAACACCTCCGGGTACTGGCTGTTCTTGCAGCAGTAAACCATCGGACATCACCAATTCCGCCTCGCCCATGACGCGATGAAAATGATGTGGAATTTGACCGCCTGCTCGAATGCGCAATCGGTAAACACCACAGTCGCGGTTTTCATGCAACACATCGACCAGGCCAAACTCGTTGCGCTCTTGGGTGTAGGCGTAGTCTCCTCGCGCTCGGAAAATCTGAATCGCTGGAATCGCTTTGCCATCCAAAGCAAGAGGTTTTTGAATCGTCACCTCCAGCGCTTCCAGCTTCTGCCCCATGCGATCGGGAGCCTGCGGCCCCAACACCATGGAACAACAGGCTTCCGCCGCCGTCTCTAGCAATCGAAATTCACCAGCCTCCATTAAAAAAGCCAGATCTCCCGCGACGTGGCTGTAGTCCATGGACTCCTCCAACGACTGACCGAACGCAGCGGGGCGGCGTTCAAGAAACAGACGAACTTGCAGAATCAGTGGCTGTTTCGTGATGCGCTCATGCGCGTGAATGCCCACCAAGCATGCTACATGCAGATCTCGAAGTTCCACGATATCAAACTGGGATGCATTCATGGGGCCGTTACCAAAAGGTCAAACAAATTCATTCGGGTGCGCGCTTCACCGTCGAAGCCCAATTGGCTTTCATATTTCAATAAGGTCGCCAAGGCCGCTTCGGTGCTGATAGCGCCGACCGCCTCAAACTCAACACAAACGACCGACCGTTCGCCAGAACGGGCTTGGTAATGGACCACCTCGCAATCTGGAAATTCAAACACCCAAATGGTCTTTTCAATCACATGGCCCTGTGAGGCTCCAATCAACTGCATCCATGCGTTGACGGCATCCTCTTGGGACGGGAGCGCTCCCAAATCCAAGTTAATTTCGGTGCGCACTTCATTGCCCTTTCCTCGACTTTTGACCGTCAATTGCTGGATTTCTTCATCCATGCGATGGCGGTAGATGAAATCCGGTTGCTGCGAAGGCAAAAAATACGTATCGCGCACTTGCACTTGCTTTTCAACAAGCGGAGCGAGGGCGCGCACCCCCGCTACAAAGGAATCCAAATTGAAGGTGGAGTCCACCACAAATTTGTGTTCTATCTCCAAGAATTGAATGGAATCTGCGCTCATCGCTGGACAAGATAATGGATGAATACCAAGTCCCCTGCTCCTTCGACGTGATGCAATTTGAACTTCACGGAATCTGGCAATTCAGGAGCAACCAATGGCACGCCTGCAGCCTTCCCTACCAACACAGGACAAACGGTTAAGACCAATTCGTCCACCCCAGAAGCTGCGTAAAAAGCGCGGTTGACCTGGCCTCCTCCGAACAAAAGAACTTTTTGAAACCCGGCGGATTTGCAGGCTGCAATCGTCTCCTTCACCAATTGACCTTCAGCGTATACAACCTGTCTCTCGGCTGTGCCGCAAAGATCCGCTGAAAGCGCTGTGGAAGACACCAACCATTTCGGCGTCTGGGGATGGTTCCAAATGCTTTGATCGGAAGCAAAGCCATGATTGCTCAACATCACCCACGTCGGATGCGTTCCCTTTTCGTTCAAAACCTCCATCACGCCGCCGCTCACATTCACTGAATGCCCCCCCACAATGACCGCGTCACACTGACGCAGCCAGCGGAGCATATGCTGATGGTCGGCCTCATTGGTAAATCCAAGGCGCTTTCGGTCGGCATCCGATTCGTTGGGGTGCGATGCGATGCGGCCATCGAGGCTCGCAGCCATCATGTTGATTACTTGCATTGGAGGTTACAACCACAAAAATCACACATTTGTTGGGCAAACCATGGTTTTCCACCGACCTTCCTCATAATGAACCTAAAATCCTTTCTCTTCGCCTGTGGATTGGGGCTTCTTGCGTTCCAAGGAGTCTTCGCTCAAGATTGCAATGCGGTCGAGGTAACAGGCGTCATGAGTGTGGGTTTGTTTGGAGAAGAAATTGCCTGGAGCATCGTTGATCTTGACTCCACCTTGTTAGCCGGTCCATTTTCCGGCTACACGACAGGAACGATTAGCTCATCCACTTTTTGCATCGAACCGGGCTGCTACTTCATCCAGACCACCGACTCGTATGGCGATGGATGGCAAGGCGCTTCCCTTCTCCTGAACGGATCAGACGGAAGCAGTCAAACCGTCGATATGGAAGGTGCGCTGTTTGAAAACTTCACTCCCGTTTCGTTTGGCGCCACCTGCGGGTGCACCGACGCGGACGCCGCCAATTTCGATCCCGCTGCGACCGCTGATGACCTGAGTTGCTTTGTTTGTGATGCGCAGCCTGTTTATTTTGAATTGATCACTGGCATCTGGGCCTCTGAATTGAGCTGGCTGTTGATTGACTCGCTCGGACAAACAGCGTTGAACGGAAACAATTTGTGGGAAGAGTCGCCATGGACAGACAACTCAGCATACGCTGCGTGGGGATGCGTCACTTCCGATTGCTATTCGCTGTTGTTGTCGGATAGTTACGGAGACGGATGGCAAGGCGGATCGCTGTCCGTTTCGGTTCCCACGGACTCAGGATTGCTCGTGATCGCCAATGGCACTGTACCGCCCGGAAGTTACGACTTCACATTGCCCCTGCCTTTGGACGAAGGATGCCCCGTTTATGGCTGCACAGAGCCCATGGCCTGGAATTACCTCCCTACCGCAAGCGAAGACGACGGTTCCTGCATCCGACAAGCCGACAACGTGGGGCTAGTGAACCAATGGACTGACCTTAGCCTCCCGATCAACGGATTGAATGGTCGTTTCAGCGATGTTGAAGGCTTTGCTCTGGATGGCCGAGAATACGCCATTGTCGGCTCGACCATGGGAACACACATCATTGACCTTTCTATAGACGGCGCGATCGAAGAGTTATTTTTTCTTCCTGGCGCATATGGTGGCGGCGTTACGCACCGCGATTACCATGTTGACGGTGATTTGCTATTCGCCGTTTGTGATCAAGGCAGCAGCACGCTGCAATGTTTTGATTTGAGCGGTTTGCCCGATGCCGTGGAAACGATCTACGACGACGACGAATGGATTCGCACCGCCCACAATGTCTTCATTGACTCTGTCACCAAAAAACTATACGCTTGCAGCATGGCCCGATCGGGATTCAGTTCGTCTCTTCTCGTTTTGGACATTTCTGATCCCTCTACGCCGGTCGAATTGGTCAATCTCGACCCTTGGATTTCTGGATGCCATGATGTGTTCGTACACAACGACACCGCGTGGGTGAATGGAGGCGGTATAGTCTCCGTGCTGGATGTCACGAACGAACCCATGCTCATTGGCTCAATCGACGAGTATCCGTTTCAAGGAAGCAACCACAGTGGCTGGTGGATTCCAGAAGACAACGTTTACGTCTTTGCCGATGAGACCCACGGGTCTCCGCTCAAAGTGGTCGACACCTCGGATCTCCAGGACATGCAAATCATCGGATTGCTCAGTTCTGAAACTGCTCCCGACGCCATTGCACACAATCTCATGATCCGCGACGACTTGGTCTTTGTTTCTTACTACCACGATGGTTTGCAAGTCTTTGACATCTCTGATCCGGCCAATCCGAAAAGGGTCGCATACTACGACACGTACGAACCCGATTCTCATGCAGGCTATGCCGGAGCTTGGGGGGTTCATGCGGCCCTTCCCTCAGGCCGGATTTTGATTTCGGATGTTCAAAGCGGCCTGTTTGTGCTTCAACCACAACCGGAGGACATCGCCTATTGCCCATCACAACTCTCGTTGTGGAACGGACTCGAAATCAACGCACCCGGCTCCTGGAGCACGCTGATTTCCGATTCCGTTTGGGACACTGACATCGCCTGGGCCTGGGCCACACCGGATGAATCCTATTGCATCGATTGCTTTGGTGACTTCGATCATGACGGTCAACGAACGACGACCGACCTGCTCATGCTGCTATCGGAATGGAGTTGTTCAACAGACTGTTCGACTGATCTGAATAACAACGGCTGGATAGACATTACGGATGTCCTCGCTTTCTTGGCGCTATTTGGATTGCCTTGCTGAATGCATTTTTCAAAAAAGCATTGGATATTTAAGAAAGGGCCATTACTTTTGCGCTCCCTTAGGGGACCATTTTACTGACATTAACACCGGGGTTTAGGACCCTTTTAAAAAGTTTCTCTCATGGCAACACGCCTCCGCCTTCAACGACACGGTAAGAAAGGAAAAGCATTCTACCACGTCGTAGCCGCCGACGCTCGCGCACCCCGTGACGGTCGTTTCATCGAAAAGATCGGCACCTACAACCCCAACACCAATCCAGCGACCGTAGAGGTCATTCACGACCGCGCCTTGCATTGGTTGCAAGTTGGAGCTGAAATGTCAGACACCGTTCGGGCTCTGATGAAGTACAAAGGGGTCGTTTATCACAATCACTTGCTCAATGGTGTCCGTAAAGGCGCTATGACAGAAGCTGAAGCTCAAAAGAAGTTTGAAGCTTGGATGAAGGAGAAATCTGACAAAATTCAAGGCAAGATTGATGTGCTCACAAGCGATAGCGATAAGAAGCGGAATGACATGCTCGCTGCTGAACGTGCAATCAACGAGGCTCGTGAAGCAGAATTGAAAGCTGTTGAAGCAGCAGCCGTAGCCGCTGCAGCGCCTGTTGTCGAAGAAGCGCCTGCTGCTGAGGAAGCACCTGCTGCTGAGGAAGCGCCTGCTGCTGAGG
>CALGEI010000090.1 GCA_937881575.1 uncultured Flavobacteriales bacterium
CAACCACCGTTGGCTGACGCCAAGCTGATCGCAGCAACCGGTTGTGGCTTGACGTATACGGTTTGTTGATGCGAATCGACGCATCCAAATGCAGAGGTTCCAGAGAACGTGACGACAGAGCTAAGCAATGCACCCGTTTCATTGGCGAGATAAAGATGCGGTTGTGCTTCATTCGAAGTTTCACCGTTTCCAAAATTCCAAGTGAACGCTGAAGCATTGTCAACAGCGGGCATCATCAGCTCCAATGGAGAGCAAACCGAGTCTGAAGGCAAGGTGAATGAAAAGTCGGCTTCTGGAAAAATCTCCAAAACGACTGCGATGCTATCGTGACAGCCATTGCTTGCATTGGCAATCAACTCCAATGTGTTGGACTGCTGAAAGTTGGAGTTGTTCTCAAAAGTGAAATCCGGATTCGTTTCTGCACCAGCAGAAGATCCGTCAATGAACCACTCGTAAGAGGCAGCGCCTTGAGATTGATTGTTGATCACCGACTGGAAAGGAGCGCAAGCGGCTTCGCTGTTGACGGAAAATGCAGCCAAAGCAGGAGCATGTGCCACGACATTCAAGAACGTCGTAGCTGAACATCCATGTTCCGAAGTGGCCGTGACAGAAATGTCAATGGCTGGATCGTTTCCAATAGCTGTTTGGAAAGTTTCAGTCAACTGTTCACCGGTCCCGGTGTTTCCATTTCCGAGGTCCCAAGTGAATGTTGGGTTCAATGTTCCTTGCGCATCTAGATTCACTGAAAGCGGAGAACATCCTTCGAGGATGTCAGCGGTGGCTGATACGGTTGGAATGGCATGAGCAGAAATGATCTCACTGAATGAAGATGAGCATTCAGGAGTATTCACTGTCAGGGAGACTTCATAGTCTCCTGCAAACATGTAGTCAATGCTTGGGTTGGATTGAAAGCTCGTTTGGCCATCGCCGAATTGCCAGTACCAGCCAATGATATTCGATCCAAAGGCAACCGTTGAATTGTCGAAGAAGTTGGAGGACTCACCGATGCAGACCGCGTCAATGTCAAAGTCGGCAACCGGTTCAGGATGAACGACGACTAATTCTTGCACGGATGTTTGACAACCGTTGCTACCCGATACTTGCAATGAAATGGGGTACGTGTCGGGTACATTCATCGTCACCGGATTCAGTGAACTGCCTACTTGGAAGTAGGGAGCCACGCCAAAAGACCAGATGTATTGAGTGGCCATCGATGAGATGCCTTCTGCACTGACCTCGGCAGTACCACATGCTTCGGTCAATGACAACACAATTTCAGCATCGGGACGCTCAAGAACCGAGATGGAAATGGTAGAAGTATCCGAACAAGCCGCGTCTGTTCCACTGTACATGATCACACTTTGGACTTCATAGACTCCAGCGTTTTGGAATGTGAAGCTCACGTGACCCGTTGACGTGGAAAGAAAAATCGGATTCACACCGAAATTCCATTTGTATTGGATTCCAGGACCGCTTGTTTCTTGGTGAAACTGAACGGCTGTTCCCTGGCAAATGATGGATTCGCTGCTCCAAAAATTGCTTTCGGGAGGTGCGGCGTAATAGAGTCCCTCTAGAGAACAAGAACCATCTGCTTCGGAAAGCGTTACTTCAAACTGTGAGGCGTTCGATGCATAGGAATGGGTGACCGCAGGGTCACCAGTTTCAAATGCTCCAATGGTTTGTAACGGGCTGTCGTCTCCCCAGTCGACTACCAAGTTACTCCATGAAGATGCGGTTTCGATTGCTAGGATGTCTGAGCCATCGGTGCAATTGTGCCAAACCGGATTGCTGGTGATTTCCCCAGCGGAGCCCACGACCTGAGGGCATTGGGCCCATGCAATTCGAGGTGCCGTGAAGCACGCCAAAAGCATGAATGAGATGAAAATTGAGCGGATCATACCGCGTTTTACGCAGAACAACCCACGGGGTTACAGTAAAGCGGGGTTATTTTCGGCCCACTCCAGCCTCCAGAATTTTTTGAACCATGCTCGAAACAGCAGGGCAAACGTGGGTGTTTTCCTCAGTAAGCCCTAAAATTCCCGACATCTGTTTCCGATTTGTGTGGGGATACTCACTGCACGCTTGAGGGCGCACATCGTAAATGTTACAGGAATTGTCTTCATGTAAGAAAGGACAAGGGGCCTGTTGCAGCACCCAATCGCCCTCGTCGTCCATCTTCAAGTACTTGGCACTGAATGCACCAATCTTCATGCGCAAGGACTTTGAAATTCGGTCGATGTCACGGGCTTTGAAGATGGGGCTGGTTGTTTTGCAGCAATGCGCACAATCCAGGCAATCCACCTCAGCAAAAACCTCTTCGTGACGTTGATGGAATGTGGCGTCCAAATCACGCGGCGGCTTTCGGCTCCAGCGTTGAAATAAGGCATGAACCTTCTTGCGGTATTTTTTCGACCAAGCAAGCTGTTCCTGGAGTTCTACTTTCAATGGGGATCTTGGAATTGACTAGCAGCAATGAATGACGTGTCCGTCAACGTTTCAAGAAATGCAAGAAGTTGCGTTTTTTGCGCAGGATTCAGCGCAAGGCCGCCCGTTGTGTATTTCATAAAAGGGTCAATGGTGGCTGAAGGCACACCGCCCGAATTGTAATGATCCAAGACTTCTTCCAATGTGTTGAAACGCCCATCATGCATGTACGGTGCCGTGAGTGTAATGTTCCGCAAGGTCGGTGTTTTAAATCGCCCGGAGTCCAAAGGCATACCCGTAACTCCCGCGCGACCAGCATCCGCTTCAAACGACCCATCCAAGCCGTTGTTTCGGAAGAGGTAGTCACTGAACTGGAGGCCAGCTTCACCATGGCAATGAAAGCAGTCTCCACCAAACTGACCGCCAGGTGTGGTTTCTGGATCACCTCCTTCTCGCAAGAAAATCTCATAACCGGCAAACTCCTCATCACTCAACGAAGTTTCGCCTCTTCTCCATTGATCGAACTTCGAATCAGCCGAAATCATGGTCCGTAGAAATTGTGCGATGGCTTTTGAAGTCAATTCTGCTGTGATGGTTGAAGTGCCAAATGATTCAAGGAACAGTTGGGTGTAGTTCGGGGCCTCAGCAGCCTGCAAACGGGCAACGGCTTCAGACCAAGGCAAAGCCATCTCATCGGGATGCGACACCGGCTCCAGAATTTGCTCTTCCAGAGTGGATGCACGACCGTCCCAAAAATAATGAGTCGCCCATCCGATGTTGATGATTGCCATGGCATTTCGGATGCCTTGGGCTCCTGTAATGCCCGTGCTGTAAGCGTTGGGGTCTGAAAATCCGTGTTCGGGCAAGTGGCAACTACCGCAACTCATGCTGCCGTCATCCGAAAGCGACTTTTCCCAAAAAAGCATGCGCCCAAGATGCACACCTTCGACGGTCAAAGGGTTGTCAGCGGGAATGTCCATCGGGGGGAAAAACGGGGGGATTTCAAGCACATACGGAGTCGCCTCCGGATTGCAGTCCGCGCCAACACAACCCGGTTCTTGGCAACGCTCACAGCTTGTGAGGCAGATCAAGAAAAGCGCCCACAGGAACCCGCTGAATCGCGCGTGCGATCGGAATCGTGGTGTTGCAGCGTTCATTAGCGGATGGACCAAGCGTCGTCCATGAGGTCCATGATGCGTCCTCCGAGTGTTGTTCCTGATCCATTGTGCGTGACGGGATCTGTCACGACGTCAATGCTGTCCTCACCTCCAATCAAGGCTTTTGCGGCATCAAAAACGAGTTCGTGGACCGTCAGTTGGCGCGACTGAATGAAAATCGGTTCGGCGAATTCAAGAGTAACGGTTCGAAAACTGCTATCCGTTCCACAGTGGTACGACAAAGGATTCAACAGCGGTTGTTCTGAGTCTTCAGCGAATTTCCCTTCGTATTTGACAAAAACATACCCCGATGACCACGTCCAAAACATGCCAGCAGAGCCGAGGACGCTGAGTGGGTGGTCGTTGGGATATGAGGCCGGGTCCGTGTCGGCATTGATTTCAGCGGGGATCCCCATACCAAAGCGAACAGCATCGTAAACACCCGCTGGAACAGGGGCCAGAATGCGCGGATTCAGCACGCTAAAATCGAGCAGGGCAATGTCCCCAACCGGCTGCCAATCACCCGCTTCAGAGCGCAGTTCCATTTCGGAGATGTACATCTGCACGTTGTCCAAACGAATCGCGTGTCCCAGGTGGTCGACTGTCACATCACCAAGAGCCGCTGAGTCGGCATTCCACTCCAATTGCGCATCGAAGCGAAGTGTCCCCGGGATGGGGTCATTGTTCCACCACCAAGTTTGTGTGCATCCTTGAAGCAGTAAAAAACTGAACACGACCAATACGGCCGCACTTCGGGGCGTGTTAATTTGATTGAATGGCCTGCAATTCATTTCAGAGTGGTTGGCTTCTTAATTTAAGACACCTAATTTGGCAAGATGTTGCACACGCCCTTCAATTTCTGAATAAAAAGTGAGAACAAGCCCTTCTAAACCCGAATTCTTGATTGTTCGAGCTTCGGCAGGTTCCGGGAAAACATTTCGCTTGGTCCAGGAATATTTGCGCTGCTGTTTGCGAACGGATGACCCGACCTATTTCAGGAGAATCTTAGCCATTACCTTCACGAACAAGGCCGCACAGGAAATGAAGGATCGGGTGTTGCGAGAGGTGCAGGCCGTAGCCGAAGGTGAGGGAGTGATGTTCAAAAAGCTGCAGGAAGTCCTGGAAGTCGCTCCTGAGGAGATGCGACGTCGTGCTGAACAGCTTGGCCAGAGCATGCTGTTCCGTTACGAGGATTTTGGTGTCATGACCATTGACAGTTTCGTGAACAGATTGGTACGCAGTTTTGCGCGTGATTTGGAGTGGGACGATGCTTTCCAAATCCAATTGGATGAGGATGAACTCATTGACCAAGCCGTAGGCCGCGTTCTCAGTCGGGTGGGGTTAGCGGGAGAAGAAGCGCTGACATCGATGCTGGAAGGGTTTGTTCGGCAGCAAGTTGAAGATGAGCGCAATACCATGTTGCGCGCACAATTGATGAAATTCGGCAAGCAAGTTACGCGGGAACACATGCAACCCGTTTTGCGCGCATTGCCCTCGGACGAATGGCCCACCGAACGGTTTGGTGACTACCGCAAGGAAATAGCGACCTACTTGCAAGCAGCGTTTTCGGGCCCTGTGGAAGCAGCGAAACATGCCCGCAAAGTCATCCGTGATGCAGGACTAAAAGATTCCGATTTCTCCAGTGGTGATTTACCAAAATGGCTGGATAAAATCATCACGGGCAAGGGCAGAAAAGCCACCCTTGGAGTCCGTTTGGCGCGGCAATTTGAGTCGGCTGGATTTGGGACGGCCAAAACGGATGCATCCACGCTGCAGTTACTGGAAGGTGTCGGTGATACGCTACAGGCCGTTCGAGAGGCTTGGGAATCAGTCTATGAAGGAGAGGAGGGCCAGAAGAATAAGTTGCTCGATCATTTGCAAGAGCGCGTGAGTCTCATCGGCACCCTGGCATTGATTCGGGACGCCTTGGAAGAGGTTCAAGTGGAGTCCAATGTGCGGTTGCTGTCCTCGCTAAATCGCGAAATTGCCGAATTGGTCCGCAACAATCCGGCCCCCTACATCTTTGAGCGTTTGGGCAATCGATACCAGCACATCTTCATTGATGAGTTCCAGGATACTTCGATTACGCAATGGCACAACTTGGTGCAGTTGTTTGAACACATCTTATCCACTCAACACATGGGCATGGTGGTCGGCGATGGAAAGCAAGCCATTTATCGTTGGCGCAATGGAAACTATGAGCAGTTGCAGGCTTTGCCGAATCTGATTGATGATCCGGGACCGGTGCTTTTGGAGGCCGCCGAGTCGTTAAAGCGCAATGCCAAACCGCTGCACCTCGAGAGCAATTTCCGTTCTGGCCAAGCGATTGTGGAGTGGAACAATCGCCTTTTTCGCCACGTCCAGGGTCTGCTACCGGCTGACTTGCAATCTGTCTATGGTGCACCCGATCAAGTTGCAATGAAATCTTTCTTGGGGGCTGTGCACGTGGCGACATTGATTGATAAAAAAGTCGAAGACCGCGAACGCCAGCGCCATGAATGGGTGCTCCAAAGGATCTTGGCTCACACCGGAGGTCATCTTGTCAAAGTCGGAGATCGCATGCAATTTGAAGCCGCTGAATCAGCGGGCCACTTCAAGCTTTCGGACTTGGCTGTCTTGATGCGCAAAAATAGAGACGGAGCGGCTCTCGCGCAGTTCCTGTTGGATCATGGCATCACGCCGTTTACAACAGAAAGCCTTCATTTGGGAAGGCACCCGGCACCACGTGGTGTCATTGCTCTTCTGCGGAGCATTTTGGATCCGCTCAATGCGGTGCATGTCATTGATTTCTTGCAATGCTATTCGGCGTTGCATCCCGACGTAGATGAGGCGGCTTGGTTGTGGGAACACCACACCATCGAACGCTATGTTGCTCCTGACGGGCAAGAACGTGAACGCGGGGTGATCCAGACAGACGCCTTGCTGCAGAAACTCGTCCCGACGTTGCAATTGGAAGAGCGCAGTGCTGAGCCGTTGGTCGCATTGATTGGCCATTGTTTCGATGTGTTGGGATGGAGCGAGAGCCATCCTGCCTATGCCGAAGGGTTGCTCGAACTGGCTCATGAGGTGAGCAATCACCGCCGTTCGGGATTGCCAGCGTTCATTGCCACGTGGGACCGAACAGGTTACAAGCGGAGCATCCGCGTCAGTGGCGCACAGGATGCGGTTCAAATCATGACCCCACACAAGGCGAAGGGGTTGGCCTTTCCCGTTGTGATCGCGCCCATGGTACACGATAAAATAGCGACGTTCAAAGATGAATTGCCTGTGTTGTTGGACGCGACGAAATACGGATTGCCGGCAGCTTTATTGCGGGACTCCGATTTGAAAGACACCGAATTGGAAACGGAGCGTCAACGTGAAATCGACCGCACGTTATTGGATGCATTGAACGTAGCCTATGTCACCGCAACCCGGCCCATCGAGCGTCTGGATGTGTTGCTGGAATTTGAAAAAGAGGGAGTGCATGCAGAGGGCCCCAAAAGCCTGCCGCAGCTTCTTTTGCAGAGTATCGAAGAGGAGTTTTCTGGTGAAAAGTCAGTGGATGGAACCTGGGACTTGGGCGTTTTAGACCGGAAACCAGCGGAAGAAGGTCGGCCTGATTTGGTTTTGAAAACGCGGGAAACGCATTTGAAATCCGGGGGGGCAATCCGCGCCATTGTAGCGCGCCCCAAAGGCTCTTGGTCCGAAGCCATGCCCGGAGGAGCCTTGAGTCAGCAGACCTATGGCAACGCTGTTCACGGATTGTTGGCACAAGTCGGTGAGCTCTCAGATTGGCAGGCAATCCAACCACGATTGGGCTCATCTTTTGGGATGGATGCCTCACAACGGGATGAGGTGATCCAAGCCGTAGAGGCGGTGTTGTTGCATGAAGAATGGAGTCGATTCTTTGAAGCCCCGTCGGATCAGCGATTCACAGAGCGGCCCATGCGATTGACCTCCGGCGAAGTGGGACGTCCAGACCGGGTCGTCAAACTGGAGGACGGTTGGCACGTGTTGGACTACAAAACGGGGGCCCCTGAAAAGAAACATCACACCCAAGTGAACGCTTACATGCAGGCCATCGCCGAAATTGAACCAGGACAAAAGGTGCATGGTTGGTTGTTGTACACAAGAGATTTGAAGCTCGTGCCGGTGGATTGAGCCTTTGCTCGCTCTCGTTGCTCAATTTGAGCGGAGGTGTGTAACTTGCTGCACGACTGAATATCAACTGCTGTAGCCACCATTCCATGGTTCGATTCATCCTGACAACAATTGCAACGTGCGCGATTGCTTTCGCATCCGCACAAGGGGCCGCCGCTTCTGCCAATCAAAATGCTGGAGCAGCAACCCAAAAAGGGCACATCATTCCCAAGGGCCACGAATCGGTTCTGCTTGAATCCAGAGCAGACGCCTGCGCTCCTGCCACTGCTTTGCGGGATTTGGAATGGAACAACGTGCGGGCATTGATCGAAAATGCCGGTGCACTTTGGTACAATCGGGCCATCGATAAGGGAGCGTTCATGGTCCCGAAGGAGGAAGGGGTTTCGGTGGTGTACGGAGGAGCTTTGTGGATGGGTGGAATCAGCCCTGACCAGCAGTTGAAGCTGGCGGCTGTTCGTTATCGCAATACAGGCAATGACTTTTGGCCGGGACCGTTGACCAATACAGGAGGTGCCGAAGTGGATCCAGCCACGTGCGAACAATATGACAAGTTCGCGATTTCGCAGCGTGCGGATGCGATGCGGCATCGTCAATATT
This sequence comes from uncultured Flavobacteriales bacterium, assembly GCA_937881575.1. Taxonomy (GTDB): domain Bacteria; phylum Bacteroidota; class Bacteroidia; order Flavobacteriales_D; family Sanyastnellaceae; genus UA16. Next base: position 8,322 of record CALGEI010000090.1, read on the forward strand.
TTGATTGCTTGGCTGATCCCGAATGTGACATGGAAGAACAGTTCCCCACCGGTTACAGCATTCCCACTTATTTCTTTGATTATCCTGCTCACGGAAACGTGAGTTTGAATCAGGACTTTTATCTCTCTCCTTTTTTGGATTACGATGGGAATGGATTTTACGATCCATCTGCTGGAGATTATCCGTGGTACGACTTCTTGCAAGAAATTGATTGCGATGAGCGACGCCGTGAAGACCCGGTTCCCTTGTACGGTGACCAAACGTATTACTGGATTTTCAATGACAAAGGGAACATCCATACCGAATCACAGGGCGAGCCGATTGGCATGGAAATTCGAGCGCAAGCCTTCGCGTTTTCGACCAATGATGAGGTCAACAACATGCAGTTTTACAACTATGTGGTGATCAATCAAGGAACGCAAACGCTGACCGAGACGTATTTCGCCCAATGGGTCGATTGCGATTTGGGAGGGCACGTGGATGATTATGTTGGAGTCGATGTGCGCCGCGGTTTAGGATATGCATACAATGGGGATGCCTTTGACGAAGCAACCAGCTATTCCATTGGTTACGGAGAAAACCCACCGGCCATGGGCGTGGACTTTTTTGAAGGGCCGTATCAAGATTCTGACTCCATCGACAATCCGCTGACTGATGTGTTCACCGATGCGATCGACTCATTGGGAATCCCGTATTCGGGCATTGGCATCGGCTATGGCGATGGCATCAAGGACAACGAACGGTATGGGATGCGCAAGTTCATTTACTACAATTGGAACTTCGGGATCAATGGTCAACCTACGTTGGCCGCGCAGTATTACAATTACATGCGGGGCTATTGGAAGAACGGTCAGCGAATGGCTTATGGCGGTGATGGATTGACTCCAGCATCCGGTGCCAATTTGGAAATCCCTGCAGATTATATGTTCCCGGATGATACCGATCCATATTCTTGGGGAACGGGTGGTGTCAGTGTGGAGCCATGGACCGAGGTCAGCGCAGGGAACCCGCAAGGAGACCGCTTGTTTTTGCAGTCGGCTGGACCGTTCACGTTGGAACCAGGCGATTACAACAACATCACCGTGGGCATGGTATGGGCTCGGGCGACAGGAGGTGAGCCGTTTGAAAGCGTTGAGCTCTTGCGCTTGGCTGATGACAAAGCGCAAGCTTTGTTTGACAATTGTTTTGAAATAGTCTCGGGACCGGATGCCCCTGACGTGTCCATTCAAGAATTGGAGAATGAGCTCATCCTCTACCTCTCCAATGAAAACCCCATTTCGAACAATTACAAGGAAGAATACATCGCGATGGACCCTTCCATTCCAACCGAATTGGAGGATGGCTCTGTGCTGACTGATTTGGAACGCAGCTATGTGTTTGAGGGCTACAAGGTGTACCAACTTTCGGACAACACCGTGAGTCCTTCAGATTTGGGAGACATCAACAAGTCTCGACTCATAGCGCAATGCGATATGCAAAATGGCGTCAATCAAGTCATCAACTATACGTTTGATCCGGAGATGGCGATCCCGGTTCCCACCTTGGAAGCAGATGGCGCAGATGACGGCATTTTCCATAGCATGAGTGTCACGACGGATGCCTTCGCCCAAGGCGACAACCGTTTGGTCAACCACATGACCTACTATTTCATGGTGCTGGCTTATGGTTACAACAATTACCGACCGTACGACGCGATACTGGGAACAGGGCAGGATGTGCAATTCAAAGCCTCACGAAAAGGAGCGGTTGGTTCCATTCGCTCTTACTCGGGCGTTCCTCACAACCCGAACCCGGAGTCGGGTGGAACGGTTC
>CALGEI010000091.1 GCA_937881575.1 uncultured Flavobacteriales bacterium
GTGCTGGTTTGAAACGTGGTGTTGATGAGATCGGCATAGCGATTGACAAAACGATGGCGGAACGTCTCATTGTCCAAGACTCGATCAAACACCTGGCTGTGTGAAGATGGATATCCAGGGTTGCGAGCGTATTCGATGAAGTTCTCCCAATAGGAGGCTCCAAAAAAACCAAAGCTCGCATCGTTGTCGTACAAAATGTAGCGCCACGTATTGCTCACGGGTTCACGAAAACATTTGACATTGTTGGTGCCCCAAGCGATACCCATCCAGTCGGTGTTTTGCGCGTAGGTCTCAAAGGCGAAATAGTCGATGTAGTTTTCGACATCAAAATTTGCAGCGAACAAGTCGTAGAAATTCGAATTGCTTGTAGGAGTGGACAGCAAGCTATTGACTGCTGAGTAGAATGAATTCCCAGAACCATTTAAAACATCCCAGGAATTCATGAGGTCAACTTCGGATGCCTCTCCTCCGAAGTTGTCTGCAACAAAATGCTCATCAAGTTTTTCACGCGCACCATACAATCCCCAAAATTCACCATTGAGATAGACCAGAACAGGTTGCCACGCACCCGCTTCATTGTGCGTTTCCAATGCCATGCGACAAAGGGCAGCATCTTGCAATTTGGTCGCCCAACTGTGCTGACCGCCATTGCGTAAGTTGATGTTGTTGAAAGCAAGGATTTCGGGCTTTTCATCAAAGAGGGCATAATCTAAAGGCCCACTGTAAATTGATTTAAAATCCAAACGGAAAGAACGCTGTGGCTCGGCTCGTGACCAGCCACCATGAATTTCGAGGTCCAGGGTTTCTTCGGCTCCCAACGACCCTGTCTCGTCAAATAACTGCAATCGGGTCGGCTTGGACCATGGCTGCCAAAAATTAGCTCCGAAATGAGGGTAGTTGTCCTCGGCGTTGGCCCCATAAACATAGATGCCAGTTTCCCAGTCCCAAAGGTTGTCGAAGTCCGTGATCAACGAAATGACGGGTAGATCTGGATTGAATTCATCTAAAAAGTAGGATGCATCGCTAACGATGCTAGGCACCTTGGTTCCATCCATACTCCATGCTCTCGCGCTTAAAACGGAGGTGCTATTGAGGCTAATGGCGCCACTTGCGATGAGCGCATTGCCTCCATTGGGGACGTCGCCATTGGTGGTGTAGCGAATGATGGAATTTTCATCATCTCCGGACAGACTGACGGCTAGTCCATTTTCATACCAACCGGATGGGGCTGAAAAAGTGGGGGGTGATTCAATGCCGTCGTAACAGGTGCTTCCGGCATTGGAAAGACCGGGTGTTGGTGTGTCAAAAATGCACCAACCGTCTTCTGTTCCATCGGCTCGTCCCATGGTGAGTCCAGGACGAAGTAACGGGTTCACAGGAGCCACATCTACCAAATTGCCAGTCGGGCTGCTTAAAATGATGGACTCGCCCGAGCTAATTTTAAATGAAGTGTGAAACCAACTTGTAAGGCTCGGCCACCAAATGGGTTCAGAATCACCGTTGAGGTCTGCCGAAGTTTTTGACGTCAAGGCTAAAAAAGGCCTTGCGGTCATGTCTGAAGATGTATTGGAGACGTTGTGA
>CALGEI010000092.1 GCA_937881575.1 uncultured Flavobacteriales bacterium
ATACGCCGCAGTCGTCATGGGTAGACGATCCGTTCACGACTCCCGCGCAATCTGTGCACGTCGAGTTGTCACCTCCACAAACGTCGCAGTCGTCCAATGAAGCGCAACTTCCGTCATCCACTGTCGCCGCATCACTGTAATTGCAAGCCGTTTCATCCATGCATCCCGCAACGTCGGCCACGTCATCGGAAGTGTCCAATAACAGTCCGGTTTCGTTGGTCGAATTCCCGGAAACGTCGCGCCATGCCAGATTCCATGTACATGATATTTGGCCCGGATTGCCTTCCGCATCATCCAACACGGTCAATTGAGCGAGCAATACTTCCCCATCGTCCCCAGCCACCGCGAATTCATTCGATCCAGGAATGATATACCAACTTCCACCAACATCACCATTCAGCAAAAATCCTTCTCCCGCATTGAAGGATGTCAAAACATCGACCATTCCAATGATCGAGACCGAGCCTTGCGTGCTATTTTCTGAACCGATGGTGAACCAACTGTCAAACGCCAATTCTGGCGCAAAGGTCATAAAGAACAAATTGATGTTTGAGCCCAAATCCGCTCCTGCCGGATGCTGGTAAAATGACGTGGTCACATCCAAGGACAAATTCACTGGATCAGCCTCTGCTGCACCAATGGAATAGACAGCAGTGCACTCATCCAATGGATTGTCGAAAACCGCATAAATGCGGTAGGTCGTCCCCAAATCAGTGGTGGCATGAACCTCGCTCTCTAAACCCATAAATTGAGCAAACCCCGATCCTGTGAGGAGCAAGGCGGAGATTGAAAGCAGCGAAAAGCGCTTCCATTTTGTTGTGATTTTTGAATAATTCATCGCGGATTGAATCCAATTCATTACTAAATATACGAAATTTATCAATTGGTTTGGGTCATACGTCGATAAAATTTCCGTGTCGGACGTCGAAGAATGCACCATGTTCACTGATTTGTAGGTTCGAATACTGAGGGCACATACGGAGCCTACGTGTCAAATGTTGCATTTTCGATGCGGAAAAGACCGAATACAGCTTCATCCGCCTATTTTGGTCATTCAATTCAACTCAACCATGAATCGCCCTGCACGTTCTAGACCTTCACTGTTCTTTCTGATTGCATGGTCCCTCATAGGGGGGCTGCATTTCAACTCAGCCTTTGGGCAAGGGTGTGTCTCGTTGGAAGAACCCTTGGCTCTCTTTACGGTCGCCAGCGCCGCGCCACCCTGCTCTCCTACAGTCAAACCCGAGTCATCCGTTTTCTTAAAACTGAATGCCGTTGCTTTTGACCGGATTCGAACGTCAAGACCTGACGTATTCGAATGGGCTATGACGCTGCCTTCAGGAGAACACGAGGTGATCGAATTGCACCGATTTGAGGCACATTCCTCTGATTTCGAAGTGGGGCACATGACCCAAGGTGGTGTGCGCATTGAGCGCTACCAGCCAAAACTTCTCTCCTATCGATTCGTCACCGCAGGGGTCCGAGGAACATTGATTGTATCCGAAAGTCAGGCATACGGCGTCGTCAGAATTCAGGGAATTCAATATGAATTGGCTGCCTTGCGCTGCGAACAAAATGGCGTGACACCCTACGCGCTCTTTGATGTGGCCGATGCCGTGGTGGAAACGCCGTTTTCATGCGGCATGGAAGATTTAGAAGCCGTGGGGACACCCAGTGGTCATATGCCCGCCCCAAGCGCGCAACGCAACAGCCTCACCTCCTGTGTAGAGGTGGCTTTGGACATCGACTTTTACACCTACAACACGTTCGGAGGTGACTGCAACCAAACGGTAGAATGGGCCCTTGCCCTGCTCGCTGGGGTCAACGAGATTTACGAAGGCGAACTGAACGACCTGATTACATTGAGCGCCTCGTACATCAACGTTTGGGAGGAAACGGATCCCTACGCATCGTATGTTGGCAATGCCGGCGGCATGCTGGACGCCATGCGCACAGAGTGGCTGAGCAATCCTCAACTGAGCAATCGACCGCGGGATTTGGTTCACTTGCTGACACGGCGCAACAACACCGGAACAGGTGGAATTGCCTATCTGAACGTGAACTGCAACAACGCGTATGCCGCGGGTTTCAGCGCTGGGCTCAGCAATGCAACGTCTTATAATTTGAACACGTATTCCTGGAATTTGCAGGTCGTAGCCCATGAATTGGGACACAACTTCGGTTCCAACCACACGCATTGGTGCGGATGGCCCGGCGGACCCATTGACAACTGCTACAATCTTGAAGGTTCTTGTGGAGGTTACACGGACAACCCCACCGCTCAGACTGGGACGATCATGAGCTACTGCCATGCGGTCGCAGGAGGTTCCGTGAATTTGGAATTTCACCCGACCGTTGAGAATTCAGGATTGATTCCCTTCATCAACAGCCAAGGATCCTGCTACGACACGTGCGATGAGTTCGCGACCAGCTGCAGCTTCTATGGCTGCACCTTGCCATTCTACTGCAACTACGATCCACAAGCCGAAATCAATGACGGCTCGTGCACTTCTGAAGATTTCTGCGGTGAGTGCGGTGGGGATGGAACATCCTGCATCGGATGCACCGATCCGATTGCCTGCAACTACCTCGAGGGCTCCTTGGTCGACGACGGCAGTTGTTTCTATTCCCCCAATGGCGGTGCTTGCAACTGTGAAGCCGTTATTCCACTCGCTGGAGAATTGAACCCAGGAGAGACAACCTCCATCGCTGTTAGTGGATTTGGCTACGTCGCCGCCGTCACCGTTTATTTGGACTTTGTGAACTTGACGGGTGATCAAACCCGCGCCAGTGACTTGACGGTGATCATTGAGTCACCGGACGGAAATTGCCGTCAAATTGGTGGGTTCGATGTGGATTTCGGATGCAATAGCAGTGGTTTTTGGCCTTCGTCTTGGCAATCCACCGCATCCGGATCGTATGTCGGAGCGGCCACCATAGGCAATGCTCCAGAAGGCATTGGCACCTGGTTCATCCGGATTGGCAACGGCTGGAGTGGCTCCAATGGAGCTGCGTTCAGCGCGAACATTTCCATGTGGGACCTTTGCTTGGATGTCGACCCTGCTGGCTGCATGGATCCATTGGCTTGCAATTACAATCCGGCGGCGACACAGGACGATGGCTCCTGCGATCTCGAATCCTGTTACGGTTGTACCGATGCCACAGCCTGCAATTATGCGCCAGGCGCTACCATCAGCAATGATTCATGTGAGTTCACTTCTTGCGAAGGCTGCACGACTCCATCAGCGTGTAATTTCGACTTTACCTCGACCATTGATGATGGGAGCTGCGAATACCTTACCTGCCTCGGCTGCACCAATATTGACGCCTGCAATTATGATCCATCGGCTACCATTGAAGATGACAGCTGTGACTTTAATTGTGCCGAATGCCCGGGCGATTTGGATGGCGATGGCTCCATAGGGGTCAGCGATATTTTGCTGCTACTTTCTGACTTCTCATGTGAGATCCCCGTTTGTGTCGGGGATGCCAATGGTGATAACGCAACCAATGTGAGCGATTTGCTGATTCTGCTGAGCACGTTTGGTGAAACGTGTCCGGGATGAAGCGGTCATCGGCATGGCCCTTTTTCGCTTCGCTGGCCTTGGTCGGGGCGGCGCTTCTGAGCGGGTGTGACACCAGTCGCCCGAAAAACGAGCCCTTTGTCGTCTCAGATTGGACGGGGAAATGGGAGGGCGTGCAGCCTCAATATGCCATGTTGGACGCCCAAGATCAGCTCATTTACATCCAAGGACAAGCGGCTCAGGTCAAATCAAGCACGTTTGTTTTTTCCTTGCATGCCAATGGAAGGGTTGCACTAACACAGTCCGTTGCGGATGGTCGCATGATGGAATTTCAAGGAAGATGGAACGCCATGGAATCAAAAAACACCTTGAATCCGAATGCACGCGAACAGCTGGTGATGGGAGTGAATTGCGAATTGTCCTCTTCAACGGGGGCCTACCGCAATTACATCCTCCTCGCTGACACGGTGGAACGCGTCGTTCGATGTTATGGGACACCGCGTGAGCCTCATTTCGATTTGACGCCTTCTATGCAACCTTAGTCTCCGTGCAAACAGGCCTTCTATCTGTCGCCGTTATTGCACTGACATCAATGCCCGATACGCCGCATTCCTTTTCGACATGGCCACAATTCCGGCCACAGGAAAAATAACAAGGGCCGCTGGTGGAATAACCAAGGAGATGAAAGCAACCCTCATGGCATTCCTCGATTGCCTGAGCAAATTCTGCACCTTGACCAATTTGGAGTGCAGAATCCTCGAATCTGTTTGACTCGTCAACCATAAGCCAGAATCCAATTGAGATTTGACGATGGGTTCTGCCTTCCAGACTTCCTTGACCACCGGAACAGCCTCATCCGTCAAATTTCCTTCTTCAGACACCTCCTCTTCTTTCACGATGGGTTTTGCCCGCCAGACTTCCTTGACCACCGGAACAGCCTCATCCGTCAAATTTCCTTCTTTGGACGCCTCCTTTTCAGCATTGCCATCGTCGAATGCTCTCTCGACCGCAGGGAGTCCTTTTTCTTCAACCCCCTTCGCTTACACGACATTTGGATTTGAAGACCAGGAGGGCGTGCTGGTAAAAGCACGCGCCCTTCGCTCTTGCTTTGCCTGCGTTTTTTCGATTCGCTTCAAGGCATCTGCAATGACCAACTCTCCGTGCAAGGGGGACTCCAATGTTGGATTATGGAATTCGTAAAAATCAATCAGCGCCAATGCACTATCCACATTTTCTGTTTTGGATTGCGCTTTGAGTCCGAGTAAAACAGTCTTCAATGAGTCCCTTGAAACCGGTACATCGCGCTGACTCCAGCTGGAGTGAAAACAGAATAAGCAGACAAGAAATGCAATCATCTTTTTCATGCAGAAAAGATAAACGAAGCAACCTCATTAAATTGCAATGGCACTTTTCACCTATTAATTATCGTTTTAACCCCCTTAAGTCATTCTTACTGTCGACAAATGACTACATTAGAGGAGAATTCACCAAATTCGCCATTTTCATGCATCGACACTTTATCCTGGTCCTTTTCATTGCGCTATCTTTTTCTGGCTTCGCGCAACTCGATCGTGTTTTCGGAGAAGTGGTAGCAGACCATGACACCACTGGAATTGAAGGCCTACAGGGCTGGAAAACCTATCATATTTATGCGGAATTCTCTAACCCACTGGACGAAATTTCAGCGATCTATGGCGACAACGAGTTCCCGTGGGAAGTGGCTGCCGATGGAGGATTTTATCAAGCGGGTTTAGGAGAGAATTTTGGATGGAGCATCAATACAAGCATCGTTGCGTTCATTCCAGAAATCGCGTTCGACTCTTGGCTCACATTGAATGCAGCCAATTCTTCTGAGGTGAGTGGATTGACCAACACCATCGGATTGAATTCGGCCACATTTGCTGCTTTTAATGATGGCGGAAACTTTGAAATTGACAACTCCATTGGTGCGTCTATTTTCACGCTCGCCGGAGACCCCATGGGCCGAGCAGGCGAAGATCTGCGCATTCTCATTGCCCAACTCACTGCCCAATCCGCTCCAACCGGTTTGTTCAATTTTCAAGTCTTTGCACAAGGCATGCAAACCCAAAGCTTCACGCACGTAGCGGTCCCCATTGAATACGAAAGCACAGAGAGCGAATTGACCGGTTGCACCTACTCAGCGGGTCAAAATTATGACCCTTCTGCGACGCTGGATGATGGCTCCTGTGAATTTGGAGGCTGCACCGATTCAACAGCTTTGAACTTCGACGAGCAAGCGACACTTGCGGATGGCTCTTGTTTGTTTTTGGGTTGCATGGATCCGTTTGGATTGGACTTTGATGCACAAGCCAATGTCTCAGGTGCATGCGCCTACTCACCTGCCTGTGCTTCCGACTTCGACAGCGATGGCATGGTCGACGTCACGGACTTGTTGCTCTTCTTTGAGACCTATGGATACAGTTGCGGAGAGTAAATTTGACCTGACGATGTTCCATTCGGGTCGATTTCTCGAACAAATTTTGCCTTGTGGTCGATTCAGCCGCGACGAATGAAAGGCGCTCAGAATCCGTTCTAGTTTTCGGAGTCTTTCGATAAAATACGAAACTTTCACATCTTCCTTTTCGTTTACTAAAAAAAAGTAAACATGGAATTCACCATTAGAAATGCCAATCTCAGAGATTTGGATGGAATCATGGGTGTCGAAGAAGCTTGGCCAGAAGACCAAAGATCGACACGAGACAAGTTTATAGCTCGTCTCGAAATTTTTCCAGAAGGCTTTTGGGTGGTCGAGGTGGCGGGGAGGATCGTAGCGGTTTCCACTTGCACCTTAACCCATTATGACGCGAATGACATCGGCTCTTTCAAAACGTGGGAGCAATGCACCAACAATGGCCTGCTTTATCCTCTTACAAATAAAGAGGATTACAATGCGATGTATATCGTATCCACGGGAATTCTCGTGGAAGCTAGAAGTTTGGGCATACGAGAAGCATTGATTCAAACCCACTTGAGTTTGGCAAAAAAACTCAAAAAACAATATGTTTTAGTTGGAGCAATGATTCCAGGATATGAAGCCTATTGCAACGCAATGGGAGAAGTTCCCGCATCCGAATACGCGTTCATACTCAAAGACGGTAAACCTATTGATCCCACTTTGAAGAAATTGAAGTCTTTGGGCTTAGAACTTCCCAATCCGTCTCATATTATTTCGAATTTTTACCAAAGCGTTGAATCTCGAAACCACGGAGCGCTCCTCGTTTGCGACATTCCAAATCACTTTCAAAACGAAGTAGAATGAAACGCCGCATTGCCCTCATATTTTTAGAGCAAGACCGAAGCGCGAAATCTACCCGCTACATGTTAAGTGCTTACAGCAAATATTGGGAAGAGCTCGGCTTTCAAACTATTCATGTTTTCGGAATTTCGAAATTCGTCGATGCCGAGATCGCAATCCTAAACATTGATCTTTCTGTTGTTCCAGATGCGTACATCAATTTCGCCAATCTATACCCCATTGCGCTCAATGCGAACGTAAGAGATATTAGAAAATCGGTTCATAGCACTCTTCGTATTAAGCCAAACGAGCGGTTTTCAGGACCTGTCATTGTGAAGACGAATCTGAATCATTTTGGCATGCCCGAGCTAAAAAATCAATCCCGAATGCCGCGTTTGCGCGTCACCGTCGATCGATACTTGAAGCACTTTCGATCGCAAAAGACGCGGATTCAACAAAGCTATGCGGTCTACAATAGTCTGGACGAAGTTCCCGCATGGACTTTCGAGGACAAAGATCTGATTATTGAAAAATTCATCCCCGAAAGAGAAGGGAGTCTCTATTGTATTCGCACGAGCCTCTTCTTCGGAGATCGATCTCACGACTTTCTGCTTAAATCTCATCATCCCATTGTGAAATCAGACAATTCAATTAGTATCGAAGAAGTGGACACCCATCCCGACATCATCAAGTTGAGAAACACAATCGATTTGGCTTTTGGAAAATTAGACTATGTCGTTCACAAGGGCATTTTGCATGTTTTTGATATCAATAAGACACCGGGTCTTGGTTCAACACGAGCCAATCCGACCGTTGAAAAGATGAGACGTTACCGAGCAGAAGGAATTTTCAGTTTTTTAGACACTAGCGCAGATTAAAAGCCACGTAACGAGGTGAACAGGGATTAACATCCACCATTGTCCATAACCTCGTTGTTTCGATGTTTTCGAATAGAAATTCGAGCCTCAGGCGAGCGTATCAGCTCATAATATTGGGTCTTTGACGCATACAAAGCGTACATTCAATTTATGGTTTATAAGAGCACTGGAAGCAGCTCGATGCAATATTTGCAATCAAATCGAACTCGACTGCTCGCCATAGTTATAAGCAGCGAACCGAACGAATGGGGCACTTACTGACCTCACAAAAAATAAGGCAATAAGACAATGGATTGGAGTTTTCCGTCACAGTCGATTTTGCATGTTTCCCATTCGTATGCATCTGCCCAATAGTCCTTAACAGGCGTCGTTACGAGGAGGCCTGAAATAAATACGCCTGCAAATCAGTGACTTGCAGGCGTATCGTGTAGTCCCGTTGGGACTCGAACCCAAAACCGTCGGCTTAGAAGGCAGATGCTCTA
>CALGEI010000093.1 GCA_937881575.1 uncultured Flavobacteriales bacterium
AGTTGTTTATTTAGTAGTTTCTATTTTTTTTCTCTTCAATCGCAACTTTTAATGAAAGCACCCCGTACAAGGGGATAGGTTTTGGTTTTGCCACACTCGAAAATGAGTGTAATGAATCAGGCGATTTGGTGAGAAGGGGTTCCTCAACGGAGGGACCCCTTTGATTTTTTAGACGTTTTTTTTGCCGATTACTTGGCCTTGACAAACATCCGAATCCAGATGGAACGGCTGATTCGATAAACCAAAGGCAACAGCAGCAGGAGGCATGTGATGCCAACAGTTAAAAAGGTCACCACGTGTGTGTAAAATCCAAATTCGATCCATCCAATCGCATTGAACGTGGTCAAAGCAACCAAAACAGCCACCCACAAAGCGACCGTGAGTCCATAGGATACGTATGCTGCACCAAAATAAAACCCGGGTTCCCTTTGAAAGTCCTCATTGCACTGCGGGCAGCTAGCGTGCATTTTCGTCATATGACGCAATCGATAGGCATTCTTCTCTAAAAACAGATCCCCAATTTGACATTGGGGACACTTGCAAAGGAGCAACGATCGAAACTTGGATGATTCCCATGTCATGAGGCGATGTATTCAAAGGCGAGCCTTGTCGCTCATTGTAGGTTTTGCATGTCCACCAATCGCTTGTACAATCCGTCCGCAGCCAGCAAAGATTCATGCGTTCCTTCTTCGGCAATCCGTCCGCCATCCAGAACGATGATTTTGGTGGCATGCCGGATGGTGCTCAAGCGGTGGGCGATTACCAATGCCGTTCTTCCCTCCATCAAACGATAGATCGCCTGTTGGACCAATTGCTCCGATTCGGTATCAAGGGCAGAGGTAGCCTCATCCAATAGCAGCACTGCCGGATCACGATACAAAGCACGCGCAATGCTCAAACGCTGCCGTTGTCCTCCACTCAATTTCCCTCCTCCATCACCGATGTTCGTTTCAAAGCCATCGTCCATGCGGTCGATGAATTCCGTAGCATTGGCCGCATCAGCAACGGATCGCAATTGATTCAGATTGAAGCCCTCCGCAGCCTGTTTTCCGAGGGCGATGTTGGCTGCTACGGTATCATTAAATAGCAACGCTTCCTGCGTAACCAAGCCCATTTGCTTGCGCAACGATTTCACATCGAGCTCACGAAGGTCCACCCCATCGAAGGTCACACGTCCTTCAGTCGGATCATAGAATCGAGCCAATAAATGCGCCAAAGTGGTCTTACCGGAGCCGCTAGGGCCCACAAGCGCCACCGTCTCTCCCTTCGCAATCGTGAAACTGACCTCTTTTAAGACCGTCTCTTCACCGTAGGCAAACCCTATGTTTTCGAAGCGTATTTCTCCCTGAAGCTGCGGGCATTCAATGGGATTCAATGCCTGCTTCATACCGACGGGTTCATCCAAAATCGCATTCAAACGATCGAGCGATGCTGAGCCTTTCTGGATTCGAAACCAGCCATCACTGAAGGCCCTGGCCGGCGGAATGATCTG
>CALGEI010000094.1 GCA_937881575.1 uncultured Flavobacteriales bacterium
GATAATTTGGTTAAGTTGGTCCTGTCCCGGAACGCCGGGACAGGACTATTTTTTTTATCCTAACTTTTACCCTGGGCGCTATCAGCCCACACTTCGGTGTTTGCAAGTCTGCGCCACACCTCAAATACAAGCCCATATCACAGGTAGTTTAGCACTTATTGCTGGCACCTCATGGCACTTTCCGCATTCGCATCCTCTATATTGTTTCACCCTCTGCTGAACGCTTTCATGCTTTGCATGGGCTTGGGACTGGTCGAAGAACACACCTTGCCTGACTCCATGGAGATCGGATCCAGCGTGCTTGCCACTTGGACCATTGACAAAGGACAAACAGCTGGATTCGCTCGACTTCAACTTCGCTTTCCTTCTGGAATTGTCGTTGAACCCATCAAGACCGACGGCGCGTCATTTACGTTTGAGGATCAAAAGGCCAAGTTCATCTGGATGGACATTCCTGCAGCGCCATCCATACATGTGTCATTGAAACTTACAGCAAACGCTAAATTCTCAGGAGGAGAAGTCAGGCAATGGTTCTCCTTCATTGAGGCAGGATCAAGACGCGACGTTGAGTTTGAACCGCATGTTATTTCCATCGAACAATCCGAAGATCCCATACTGGCTTCTTCCAATTCATGGGATCCTCAAGTCGCGCGGAATTTCAACATGGAGGAATCCGACATCGGGCAAATGACCGTGGAGTTTTCAGGATTCGAACCCGGTGCATTTATGAAATGGGAAGAGATCATTCCGAAGGATTGTGTATTTGAATGGGAATCGAATGGAAACCCGAGCATCCAAGATCGCTATGGAGATACCTTGCTTCTCGTTTGGCAGCAAGCTCCCTCTGTGCCATCCCTCCAATTATCGTATCGAATTTCCGGCGAACTCTCTGCCTGTGCAGAATCTGTGCATGGAACATGGCATACGATTTTGAACAACCAACCTCATGCAGTCGCTGTGCCAGCCATTGCACAAATGGATACAGCGCCTTCTTCTCAAGATCTGGCCCTATCAGAAGAGGTCGCCATCTCCGAAGTCGAATCAGGACCAAAGAAAGCCGCTGCAAGCTCCTCAGCACCTCGACCCCATTTTACTGTCCCTGAACCTGATGCGGGCATCGCCTTCCGTGTCCAAATCATGGCATGTCATCGGGACGTTGATCAACTGTGGTTCCAAAAGCATTACGAATTCGTTGATCAAGTGGATGCAGAACGGCACGATCGTTGGATTAAATACACCACCGGAAGCCACAACGATTATCGACAAGCAAGAAATGCGCGCGTTCGCATTGCACAAGCCCATGAATTTTCAGGCCCCTTCGTTACCGCCTATTTAAGAGATGAACGCATCACAGTTCAGGAAGCGCTACTACTCTCTCAACAAAATTGGATGCCATGACCCCAGTGAACAATTCTGATTGGAAATCCGCCATCGCGGGATACCGAGATTATCTCGAGCTCGAACGAGGATTGAGTAAAAACTCTATCGCTGCGTATACACGGGACATTCATCAATTTGCTGACTTTGCTGAGAGTGAAGAGTCTGTGAATCAACCCCGTTTCATCACGATTCAGAGCATCGAACATTTTATGGGGTCGCTTTTTGATCGTGATCTCGCTCGAAACAGCCAAGCCCGCATGCTCTCTGGCATTCGGAGTTTCTGCAAATACCTGCGCATCGAAGGCATTCTACTTGACGACCCTGTTGAGTTGGTCGAGTCTCCTCGCCCTCAAAGAAAACTACCCGATGTGCTGAGCGTCCAAGAAATCAGTCAGATTATCGCTGGCGTGGATTTATCCCGAAGGGAAGGTGTCAGAAATAGGGCCATGTTGGAAGTCCTATATAGCTGTGGATTGCGCGTCACCGAATTGTGCGAATTGCGCCTCTCGGATGTGGACTTCATTGATAGTGTCATCAAAGTTATCGGAAAGGGGAATAAGGAAAGGATCGTCCCCATTGGAACCAGTGCGTTGAATGCTGTCGATGATTACTTATCGCAATACCGCTCGCAGATTATCCCGATCAAAGGAAGTGAAGACACGCTTTTTCTCGGGCGTCAAGGGAGGGGCTTGAGTCGTCAAATGTCATTTACCATGTTGCGAAGAGCAGCAATCAATGCGGGTGTTCGAAAATCCATCAGCCCACACACGTTCCGACACAGTTTCGCTACCCATTTGATTGAAGCGGGAGCTGACCTCCGTGCCATTCAGCAAATGCTAGGCCATGCACAAATTGCGACGACAGAGATTTACACCCATTTGGACCGCAGATTCTTGCGCGAACAAATAGTCCAGTTTCACCCTCGAAGCGGCGAGTCCGCGCCCGTCAAGAAGACAAGCCAATCATCCAAGTCATCTTAAAAGTCGACACGATAGAAAAAGATCGGTAAGAAGCCCAACTGGTATTCTTCCCGGATGTTGTCATCGGGATCGTTTGATTCATCCGGCGCGTAGGTCAACTTCAAAACGTTTTGGCGTCCTGTAACATTCACGAAGTCGATTCCGAGTTCGTGCGTGCTTTCCGGCCGATTCCATGTCATATTGGTTTTGAAATCAAGCCGCATGTAGGGATCGAACTGACGGGAGTTGAAGTCCTCATCCAGAAAGACCACTTCGCGCGCATCAGCGCTGGCTTCCGCATCAGCATAACCATACCATCGCCCTCCGGCCATGGTGAACTTCAATCCAGTAACCAAACGCCACTGCTCATTGAATTTCCAGTCCCGACTCGCCAGGGCATTCCAGGCATACTGCCCATTGAAATCTGTGTTGCGCTCTACACCATCACTCCCGGCATACTTCGAATCAAACAGCGAGCCTGTGAGCATCATAAACCATCCATCCCTGAACGCGCGCGCCACCGTCGCTTCCACACCAAAATTGCGTCCCGTCCCCTCATTCACCAGTGAATCCGGGAAAAAGCGACTGAAGCCTGCACCTGAATTGATCAAAGAGAAACTGCTCGATTGGATCTCAACAGGGATGTTGCTGAGCTCTTGATAGTACGCTTCCATTTTCAAGGACCAATTTGAACTCAATTGGCGCGACATGCCCAACACCGTGTGCAGACTTCGCGTCATTTTCATCTGTTGGTTCGGCATGATTAAATTGCCCGCGGCGTCCGTTCCAGTTGTGCTCGCATAGAGGTATGAAGCCTGAGTCTGACTGTGCAGTCCTGCTCCTGCGCTGAACACCGTGCGGTCATTCGCCTTGTATTGCATGCCCAAACGCGGCTCGAATATGGATACGTCTCCGGAAAGCGAGTGGTACGCTGCGTGCCATCCTGCCGTTACTGTGATTCTTTCATTTGGACGGTACTTCCATTGGATGAAAGGCTGCACCAATGCAGTTTGCAACTGAGCATCCCACCGTTGGCTCCATCCTCCAAGGGCATCAGACGAATCCAATTCCACGCGGATACTGTCTTGGAAGTTCCAAAACATACCGTCCACATTCAGGCCATAGCGCAAACTGGCATTCCGGCTCAATTTGCGATTGACATGAACAGCGGCGCTCAAGCGGTCATTGATGAACTGGTACCCCATGTAATCAGCCAAGCTATCCAACACGTATTCTTCGCTCTCCGCCGACAAATGACGATAAACCAAATCATGCTCACTGTCCTGGTAGGAACGACTCGCCGCAATGGTGGCTTTCATGTAGGTCTGTTCATTGAGAGGTCGTGTATAAGTCGCACCCAAAATCCCCATGCCAGACCCAAAGTATTGATCACGATCGTTATCGCCATAGAGGTTGCGCTCTGGCTTTACTTGCTCCGAAATGAGAATATCCACATTGCTCACCCCGCCTATTCCCCACAAAGCCAAGGCTCCACCGTTGGATTGAGGGAAGAACAAACGGAAGCTTCCGTCCTGGTACTTTGGGACCGCGCTGGTTCCAATGTCAATGCCCACGGCAGAGAATATGGCCGCGCTACTGTAACGATAATTGACCAAATAACTCGATCGCTTCTCCCGATTCAATGGACCTTCAAGCATCAATTCTGCGCCCAAGAATCCGAATTGAACACTGCTCACAGGCCTCGCTTGTGAACCGTTGCGCATTTTGAGGTCAAACACAGCCGATGTGCTGTTGCCAAATTCTGCTGGAAATGCGGCCGTGAAGAAGTCCGAGTTGGCGAGTACTTTGTTATTCAAAATCGCCACCGGACCGCCGCCTGTGCCTGGAATACTGAAGTGATTCGGATTGGGAATGTCCACCCCCTCCAGTCGCCACAAAACACCGCTTGGGCTGTTGCCACGAACGACGATGTCATTGCGACTATCATCGGCCCCCTGGACACCTGCGAAGTTGCTGGCCATCCGAGCGGGATCACCTCGAGATCCCGCATAACGATCTGTTTCCTCTACCGTAAACGCACGGGCGCTGACCGTAGCCATTTCATTCATGACCTCACCCTGCTGAGTTGCTGTGACTTCCGCCGCTTGTATTGCGATCACTGATTCCTGCATTTTCACTTCCAATATGACCGGACGACCGCTGTTGACAACGACCCCATCCATCACTCGAGACTCGTATCCCATAAACGAGGCCACCACCAAATGCCGTCCAACAGGAACCCCTTGAAATTCAAATCGACCATCTAAATCAGTCGCCACAACAGCACCTTCAACCGTCTTGAGCTGGACTGTCGCATTGATCAATGGGTAATGCGCTTCGGCATCCAAGACGGTGCCACTGATGGTGGAAGTCTGAGAAGAGACCGTGGTCAATGACGTCAAGAAGCCCAGGGCCCAAAATAGAGGGGTAAATCGATTCATAGGGGTTAGTTTTGGTAAGTCTCGCCACATTTTATGAAAAAGCAACTTCAACAAACATCGTCCTTTCTGTATCAAACGCATCGATATAGCCTTTTGATTCTGCTTCTGACTTGTTGTATTTCAACATTTTCACAAGAACATTTTGCGTACATCGAACGGGGAGACTCTTTGCTTCAATTGAGTTTGTATGCCTCTGAAAAAACAGAGGATATGCCATCAAAAAGGCCTCAATCCCTTGTTCTCTTTGTCCATGGAGGAGGGTTTAGCAGCGGGTCCCGTTTGCAACGCAAAAACGTACTGTTTTGTCAGGCATTGAAAGAGATTGGCCTTACTGTCGCATCCATCGACTATCGATTGAGACAAAAAAATCAAGGTTTTCATTGCGATGTGTCGATTGAAGAAAAACGTGAAGCCATTGCTTGGGCCGCTGAAGATATTCTGGCTGCTTGGGACTATTTACACAATTTCGGATATCAAACTGTCATTTTAGCGGGATCCTCTGCAGGCGCAGAAGCCGCCTTGCACGCCGCATATCACATCGGTTCAGAAGACATTGAGGCGGTCATCAGTATCGCGGGAGCAATGGAGCCCGCACCTGCTGATGCGCCAAACATTCCACTTTTAGCATTCCACGGAGAATGCGATCAACTGGTGCCGTATGGAGAGTCCATGCACCATGGCTGTCCCGAGGAAAGCCCCGGAGCCCTTCTTTTGCAAGGGGGTGGTGCTCTGGCCCACTGCTCTGCGCAAACGCGCTTAATTAGCTATGAAAACAAGGGGCATGAGTTAACAGGGGAGTTGCTTTCTGACGTGGATGCATTGAACACGATTGGCTCCTTTATCTCCGACATTCGCTCCCAATCCATCATTGCTCAGCGGATCCGCATTGCTTCGGACTCTGATTCCCCTTGTTCAACTCCTCAAAATCTCGGACCATGTCAATAAAATCGCTTTGTTTCTTCATGTGCTGCTCTTTCGCTTTCGCTACCGTTTCGGGCCAAGAGGAGCAGACTAGTTCACCCGATGACCGCGGCTACATCGTGCGCGTCGGAGACCGTGTACCCGCATTCAGTCTGACGGATATAAACGGCACAAAACACACCGATGCCTCATTGATGGGCACAACGTATGTGCTGCAGTTCACCGCCTCCTGGTGTGGGGTGTGCCGCAAAGAGATGCCCCATTTGGAACAAGCTGTTTGGCAGCGCTTTAAAAACGATGACTTCGTTTTGTTGGGCGTTGACCTCGATGAGCCACGGGATAAGGTCGCAGATTTTGCCCGGTCGATGGCGATCACTTACCCCATTGCACCGGATGCCGACGGCCAGGTGTTTTATTCCATCGCCGCGCCAAAGTCAGGTGTTACGCGCAATGTTGTGGTGGACAAGGAGGGCCGCATTGCCTTCTTGACACGCCTGTTTGAAACGGAAGAGTTTGATGCGATGGTGGACATCATCGACGGACTCTTGAATTGAATCTATCCGATTAGCGCCAAAGGCTTACGGCAGCCGACAGCATCAACGCCGGTTCATCCAACTGCACAGTTGGCATGCCCAAATGTTTCAGAACCTGTTGAATGCAAGCGGAAGCCTCCTCCACTTCCACTGGTCGAGCATGGGTTTGCTTGGACAATTTGACTCCATCCTCCGAAAGCGCCAACGGCAAATGACCATAGCGTATCGGCCTGAAATTGAACGCTTGCTGCAGCACAATATGACAGCCTGTAGATTCGATTAAATCCTCTCCTCGGATGACATCGGTGATGCCAAAGTCAGCATCATCGACCACATTGGCTAAGTGATAGCTGAAGACGTCTTCAACGCCTCGAACCAAGAAATCTCCCATGTCTGTTTCACGATTCAATTCCTTGTGGCCGGCATATCGATCAGACCACTGCACCATCCCCGCTCCTGCTCTGCATCGCCAAGTTCTCCCCTCGTCATCGGTCCGGTGTCGGCACGTGCCCGGATAGACCCGTGCACCTTCCATGTCCTTTCGGCTGCAAAAACAAGGAAAGACGTCTCCGTTCGAGATCAAGAGTTCCAACGCCTCTTGGTAACGATGATTCCGTTGACTTTGGTAAATGACCGGTCCGTCCCACGTCAAACCAAATCCCTCCAACGTCCTCAAGATGTCATCCACTGCTCCAGACACCACCCGCGGTGGGTCCAAGTCGTCGATGCGCACCATCCATTCACCTTGCCGACTCCGCGCATCAAGCCACGACCCAATCGCCGCGACCATGGAGCCAAAATGCAGCCTTCCCGAGGGAGTGGGCGCAAAACGTCCGATGCCTTTATCCGCGGACAAGCTTGCGGTATTTCAAACGCTGCGGGCCTGAATTGCCCAATCGCTTTTTGCGATTTTCTTCATACTCCTCGTAAGTCCCCTCGAACCAATACAGCTGAGAATCGCCTTCGAAGGCCAAGATGTGCGTGCAAATACGATCCAAAAAGTAACGATCGTGTGAAATCACCACCGCACAACCTGCAAACGATTCGATGCCTTCCTCCAATGCTCTCAACGTGTCGACGTCAATGTCGTTGGTCGGCTCGTCCAACAGCAATACGTTGGCTTCCGTTTT
>CALGEI010000095.1 GCA_937881575.1 uncultured Flavobacteriales bacterium
TGGAGAGATTGTTGGCTTGTTGCAATCACCTGTCAAGAATGTACTTGGCGCGTTGCAATCGGGTGGCAATACCATTGCTGGTTTGGTCAAAGCCCTTGAAGAACGGGGTGCTTGACACTGAAATTAATTACTAGAATCAAATAATTCAATCATCAATCATGGCTGATTTGAAAACAATGGCAGAAGAGTTGGTAAACCTCACAGTAAAAGAGGTCAACGAACTAGCCACAATCTTGAAGGACGAATATGGCATCGAGCCAGCAGCAGCAGCAGTAGCAGTAGCAGCACCCGGAGCGGGTGGTGGTGATGCGGATGCAGCTGAAGCGCAAACGGAATTCGATGTAATCCTTAAGGCAGCGGGCTCAGCGAAGCTAGCTGTAGTAAAGGCAGTAAAAGAACTCACCGGTCTCGGCTTGAAAGAAGCAAAGGAAATCGTTGACGGAGCTCCAGGTCCTGTAAAGGAAGGTGTTTCGAAAGACGAAGCTGAAGCTCTCAAAGCTCAACTCGAGGAAGCTGGTGCAGAAGTTGAGCTTAAGTAAGCCCAATATCTAACCGTTTTCAGGTCCAGGTGGGGAAGCAGGTTCCCCGCCTGGGCCTTTATTGCCTTGTTTTTTGCCTGCAACCGCCATCGCCTGTTTCCTCTTAAGATCACAATCCACCATGACTTTGGTGAAACAAACTACCGCCGAGCGCATTAGCTTTTCATCTGTTGAAATGCCGTTGTCACGTCCAGATTTCTTGGACATTCAACTACGCTCATTCCAGGAATTCTTTCAGCTTGAAACGAATCCTGAAAATCGTGAATCGGAAGGCCTTTTTAAGGTTTTTAGCGAGAATTTCCCTATCACGGACACACGAAATCAATTCGTGCTCGAATTCCTCGATTATTTCGTCGATCCCCCTCGATATTCAATCAATGAATGTATCGAACGAGGTTTAACATACAGCGTCCCTTTAAAGGCGAAGTTAAAGCTGTACTGTACAGATCCGGAACACGAGGATTTCGAGACAATCGTTCAAGATGTGTACTTGGGAACCATTCCATATATGACTCCTCAGGGGTCGTTTGTAATCAATGGAGCTGAGCGTGTTATTGTCAATCAATTGCACCGTTCTCCAGGTGTATTCTTTGGTCAGAGTCGTCACGCCAACGGCACCAAATTGTACAGTGCTAGGATTATACCTTTCAAGGGGTCATGGATTGAATTTGCGACTGACATAAACAATGTTATGTATGCTTATATCGATCGAAAGAAGAAGCTTCCTGTAACTACGTTGTTGCGCGCCATAGGCTTCGAAACCGATCGTGACATTCTCGACATCTTCAATCTAGCGGATGAAGTGAAAGTGAGTAAAGCTGGTTTGAAGCGTGCTATCGGTCGTCGACTTGCAGCTCGAGTTTTGAAAACTTGGGTAGAGGATTTTGTCGATGAGGATACCGGAGAGGTTGTTTCGATTGAGCGAAATGAGGTGGTACTCGATCGTGAAACAACGGTTGAAAAAGAACACATAGATTTAATTGTTGATTCTGGCAGTAAAGCGATCATCCTACACAAAGAGGATATCAACCAAGCTGATTACGCCATCATTTACAATACGCTGCAGAAGGATAGCTCGAATTCTGAAAAGGAAGCGGTAGAATATATCTATCGTCAACTTCGAAATGCTGAGCCACCAGATTTGGATACGGCTCGGGGAGTTATAGACAAATTATTTTTCTCAGAGCAGCGATATGATCTCGGGGAGGTGGGACGTTTTCGAATAAATCGAAAACTAAACATTAAGGAGGATGTTCAGAATAGAACATTGACAAGGGATGATATTCTGCTCATCATAAAGTACTTGTTGGATTTGGTCAATTCCAACGCAGATGTTGATGATATCGACCACCTTTCGAATCGTCGTATTCGTACGGTAGGAGAGCAGTTGTACAGTCAATTTGGCGTTGGTTTGGCACGAATGGCGAGAACCATTCGTGAGCGAATGAATGTGCGGGACAATGAGGTATTCACACCGACAGACCTGATCAATGCGAAGACATTGAGCTCGGTTATCAACAGTTTCTTCGGCACGAACCAATTGTCTCAGTTCATGGATCAGACGAATCCATTGAGTGAGGTTACGCACAAGCGTCGTATTTCTGCTCTAGGACCAGGCGGCCTTTCTCGTGAACGAGCGGGATTTGAGGTTCGTGACGTACACTACACGCACTATGGGCGTTTGTGTACGATTGAAACACCTGAGGGACCGAACATTGGATTGATCAGCTCACTTTGCGTTTTTGCGAAAGTGAATCGTTTAGGATTCATTGAGACGCCATATCGTCGTGTAAAGGACGGTAAGGTCTCGAATAAGGCGGAGGATGTTATCTATCTATCGGCTGAAGACGAGGATTCAAGTTTGATTGCTCAAGCCAATGCTCCTGTTTCTAAGGATGGTACATTCTTGAATGATATTGTCAAGGCGCGTATGGAAGGAGACTTCCCTCAAGTCGCTCCGAGTCAATTGAATTACATGGACGTTGCTCCAAACCAAATTGCTTCTATCGCGGCATCACTAATTCCTTTCTTGGAGCACGATGACGCCAACCGTGCTTTGATGGGGTCGAATATGATGCGTCAGGCTGTCCCGTTGATGCGTCCAGACGCTCCTATCGTCGGAACTGGCTTGGAAAAGTCGGTTGCTGAAGATTCGCGAATTTTATTGCGTGCAGAAGCGGATGGAGTGGTCGAATTTGTTGATTCAGACTTCATTCACATCAAGTATGCGATGGATGAAATGGACCAATTGGTTTCGTTTGAAGAAGATGTGAAAGCCTATGATATTCCGAAGTTCAAAAGAACGAACCAAGGAACTTGCATGAATTTGAAACCTCTCGTAGAGAAGGGGCAACACGTCAAAGCAGGGCAAATATTGGTTGAAGGCTATTCTACAGACAACGGTGAGCTTGCTCTAGGGCAAAATATGATGGTTGCTTTCATGCCTTGGAAGGGGTACAATTTTGAGGATGCCATTGTAATCAATGAGCGTGTTGTCCGGGAGGATGTTTTTACTTCATTGCACGTTGATGAATATGTTTTGGAGGTTCGCGACACGAAACGAGGTGTAGAGGAATTGACAAGTGACATTCCGAATGTAAGTGAGGAGGCGACAAGCGATTTGGATGAGAATGGTCTTATTCGGATTGGTGCTGATGTGAAAGAAGGAGACATCCTCATTGGAAAGATTACTCCAAAGGGGGAATCAGATCCAAGTCCAGAGGAGAAATTACTTCGAGCTATTTTCGGTGACAAAGCGGGAGATGTGAAAGATGCATCATTGAAGATGCCACCATCCGGGCAAGGAATTGTCATTGACAAGAAGCTATTTAGCAGAGCCATCAAGGATCGCAAATCCAAAGCGGCTGACAAGGCTGTTTTAGAGACGATTGACAAGCAATTCGACGTCGAAGCGGCTGAATTGAAGAAGGTCTTAGTAGAAAAATTGATGAAGCTTGTAGGGGCGAAGGTTTGCCAAGGCGTTAACAATTACTACAAAGAGGAGCAGGTGAAAAAGGGAGTGAAATTCACTCAAAAAATATTGAGCAGTTTGGACTACTTGACCATTAATAGTGA
Source organism: uncultured Flavobacteriales bacterium (assembly GCA_937881575.1). Classification (GTDB taxonomy): domain Bacteria; phylum Bacteroidota; class Bacteroidia; order Flavobacteriales_D; family Sanyastnellaceae; genus UA16. The sequence goes on from CALGEI010000095.1 coordinate 3,615, forward strand.
TGGGTGGGTTCGAGATGAGGACAACAATGCTTTGGTGCGCAGGGTGATTCATAATTACCATTTGAAGTACAATGATGTTTTGGGGGCTTACAAGCGTAAGAAATTCCAAGTCACAGTTGGAGATGAATTGCCAACGGGTATTGTCAAATTAGCGAAAGTTTATGTAGCCAAAAAGCGGAAGTTGAAGGTGGGTGATAAGATGGCTGGTCGACACGGAAATAAGGGCATCGTTGCCAAGATCGTCCGTGCAGAAGACATGCCATTCTTAGAGGATGGAACCCCTGTAGACATCGTGTTGAATCCATTGGGTGTGCCGTCTCGTATGAACTTGGGCCAGATTTATGAAACCGTCTTAGGCTGGGCAGGAAAGAAATTGGGTCGGACGTATTCCACTCCTATTTTTGACGGTGCCAGCTTGGATGAAATTACAGCCATTACAAATGAAGCAGGTGTTCCGGAGTGTGGAGTGACTTATTTGCATGATGGAGGTACAGGCGAGCGATTTGACCAACCTGCGACTGTCGGCGTGATCTACATGATCAAGTTGAGTCACATGGTGGATGACAAGATGCACGCTCGTTCAATCGGTCCATACTCGCTCATTACACAGCAGCCACTTGGAGGTAAAGCACAGTTTGGTGGTCAACGTTTCGGTGAAATGGAGGTCTGGGCACTTGAGGCCTTCGGTGCCGCTAACATTTTGCAAGAAATCTTGACCGTGAAATCTGATGATGTCACAGGAAGGGCTCGTGCATATGAAGCCATAGTTAAGGGGGATAACATGCCAACACCAGGCATCCCCGAGTCATTCAACGTCTTGCTCCACGAGTTACGTGGATTGGGCTTGACCGTTTCACTTGATTGATTAATCGCCTAGATCCGTATTTCCATGTTTCAGCAAAAACAACCCAAACAACTTTCTAGCGATTTTAATAAAATCACCATATCTCTGGCCTCGCCGGAGATGATTTTAGAGCAGTCGCATGGTGAAGTATTGAAACCAGAAACCATCAATTATCGGACGTATAAGCCCGAAAGAGATGGCCTGTTTTGTGAGCGTATTTTTGGCCCTGTTAAAGACTTTGAATGCCATTGCGGTAAGTACAAGCGTATTCGCTATAAAGGAATTGTTTGTGATCGTTGTGGAGTAGAAGTCACAGAGAAAAAGGTGCGACGTGAGCGAATGGGGCACATCCAATTGGTTGTTCCTGTTGCCCACATTTGGTATTTTAAGAGCCTTCCGAATAAAATTGGTTACCTCTTAGGTCTTCCTTCTAAGAAGCTTGACCAAATCATTTATTATGAGCGATATGTCATTATTCAGCTGGGTATTGCCAAAGGTGCTGAAGAGGCGGAATTGCAAGTCAATGATTTTCTGACTGAAGAAGAGTATTTGGATATTTTGGATTCGCTTCCAAAGGAAAACCAGTATTTGGACGAAAAAGACCCCAACAAATTTGTTGCGAAAATGGGGGCTGAGGCCTTACATGACATGTTGGCCAATTTGGAATTGGACGAATTGGCGGCTTCTCTTCGACATTCGGCCAATACGGAAACGTCACAACAACGTAAAAGCGAGGCTCTGAAGCGTTTGCAAGTTGTAGAATCGTTGCGCGAAGCCAACTCTCGGATTGTCAACAAGCCGGAATGGATGATCGTCAAGGTTGTTCCTGTCATTCCGCCAGAATTGCGTCCGCTGGTACCGCTTGATGGTGGTCGTTTTGCAACCTCAGATTTGAATGACCTCTATCGCCGTGTTATCATTCGTAACAATCGTTTGAAACGATTGGTGGAGATCAAGGCACCAGAAGTCATCTTGCGCAACGAGAAGCGAATGCTTCAAGAGGCGGTAGATAGTTTGTTCGACAACAGTCGAAAGTCGAGTGCGGTGAAGACCGAAAGCAACCGTCCTCTCAAATCCCTTTCAGATAGTTTGAAAGGAAAGCAAGGTCGTTTCCGTCAGAATTTGTTGGGAAAGCGAGTTGATTATTCAGCCCGTTCGGTCATTGTCGTTGGTCCAGACTTGAAGCTGCATGAGTGTGGCTTGCCAAAGAATATGGCTGCTGAATTGTACAAGCCGTTTATCATTCGCAAAATGATTGAGCGTGGTATTGTTAAGACGGTTAAGTCTGCTAAAAAAATTGTTGACGCGAAGGAGCCAGTTGTTTGGGATATTTTGGAGAACGTTATGAAGGGACACCCCGTTCTTTTGAATCGGGCCCCAACATTGCACCGACTGGGTATTCAGGCATTCCAGCCAAAATTGATAGAAGGAAAAGCGATTCAATTGCATCCTTTGGCTTGTACGGCATTCAACGCTGACTTTGATGGTGACCAAATGGCTGTCCACTTGCCTTTGGGCAGTGCCGCAGTTTTGGAAGCGCAGTTGTTGATGTTGGCGTCGCACAACATCCTGAATCCGGCGAATGGTGCACCGATCGCGGTACCATCACAGGACATGGTCTTGGGCTTGTATTACATCACGAAGATTCGGAAAGGGACAGCGGAGCATCCTGTGAAAGGAGAAGGCATGGTATGCTATTCTCCTGAGGAAGTTCGCATCGCCTATCAGGAAGGCAAGCTGGAATTGCATGCCGAGATTAAGATGCGCTTTGTCGATATCGATGGCGTTTCGCACTTGATTGATACGACCTGTGGTCGTGTCTTGTTCAATGAGCACGTTCCAAAGGAGGCGGGCTATGTCAATGAGCTGCTGACCAAAAAATCTCTTCGGGGCATCATTAGCCATGTGTTGAACAGCACGAATGTTCCTCGTACCGCGCAATTCTTGGATGAAATCAAGAATCTAGGTTTCTATATGGCATTCAAGGGAGGGCTTTCGTTCAACTTGAATGACGTTATTATTCCGGAGGAAAAAGTGAAGTTGGTTGAGGGTGCTAAGGCACAGGTCGCAGAGGTGATGGAGAACTACAATATGGGTCTCATCACGAACAACGAGCGTTACAACCAAATCATTGATATCTGGACTCACACGAATTCACGCTTGACCAACATCTTAATGGATCGCATTGAGACGGACAAGCAAGGGTTCAATTCCATTTACATGATGATGCACTCCGGTGCACGTGGTTCGAAAGAGCAGATTCGCCAGCTTTCAGGTATGCGTGGATTGATGGCGAAGCCGCAAAAGTCCTCAGCAACGGGAGGTCAGGATATCATTGAGAATCCAATTTTGTCCAACTTTAAAGAAGGTCTTTCGA
>CALGEI010000096.1 GCA_937881575.1 uncultured Flavobacteriales bacterium
ACGACAGCGATGACGACAATGTCTGCGATGCGGACGAAGTCGCGGGTTGCCAGGACGCTTCGGCTTGCAACTACAATGCTTCAGCAACAGACGGAGGTGTGACGTGCATTTTTGTAGACGGCATCTGTGAAACATGTTCCGGCGCAACTGATGGCACGGGAACAACTGTGGACAACGATAGCGACAACGACGACGTCTGCGATGCAGATGAAATCGCAGGTTGTCAAAATGAAACGGCCTGCAATTACAACGCTTCCGCGACAGATGGCGGCGTCACCTGCCTCTTTGTAGATGGCATTTGCGAAACGTGTTCAGGCGCTACAAATGGCACGGGCACGGTGATTGACAATGATAGCGACAATGACAACGTCTGCGATGCGGACGAGGTCATCGGTTGCCAAGACAATACGGCATGCAATTACGACGCCTCTGCAACGGATGGGGGCGTGACGTGTATTTTCGTGGACGGCATTTGCGAAACGTGTTCAGGCGCGTCTGACGGCACGGGCACGGTGGTTGACAACGACAGCGATAACGACTTGGTCTGCGACGCAGATGAAATAGCGGGTTGCCAAGACGCCTCAGCCTGCAATTACAACGCGTCAGCGACGGATGGCGGCGTGCCTTGTACATTTGTAGATGGAATTTGTGAAACATGCTCCGGTGCCACAGACGGAACGGGCACAGTGATCGACAACGACAGCGACAACGACAATGTCTGCAACGCCGATGAAGTGGTCGGATGCCAGGATGCGGATGCCTGCAACTTCATGTCGGTCGCAACGGATGGAGGGACGGATTGTATCTACGCTTCAGAGGCTTGTGAGGTATGCAGTGGATCTTCGGTCGATGGCACGGGGTTTGTTGAAGTCTTGGATGCCGATGACGACGGGGTTTGCGATTCTGATGAAGTCGTAGGCTGCCAAAATACACAGGCATGCAATTACATGATTTCTGCCACGGATGCGGGTGTTTGCGTTTACGCAACGGGCTGTGAAACTTGTTCGGGACAAAATGATGGCACGGGTACCATCGTTCTCAACGATGATGACGGCGATAGCATTTGCAACGAGGATGAAATTGTCGGTTGTTATGCACCAACCGCTTGCAACTACAACGTATTTGCAACAGATTCAGGGGCTTGTGTTTTTGCCTCAGGATGTGAATCTTGCTCAGGAGAAGCCGATGGTACAGGAACCATTGTGGACAATGACGATGACAATGATGGAATCTGCGATGCCGATGAAATCGTAGGCTGTCAAATTTCAACCGCTTGCAATTACATGGGTGCGGCTACGGATCCCGGAGAATGCATCATTGCAGGACCTTTTTACAATTGCAGTGGGGATTGCCTCAATGATGCGGACGACAACGGCATTTGCGATGAAATTGACACGCTATTGGACAATGCTGAATCAGAAGGATACGATGATGGGTTTGTCGCAGGTGAAGCCACATGCTTGGGAGAAGCGTTTTGCGGAGAAGGCACCGTGTGGAGTGATGATTTTCAACTGTGTATCGAAGATTCAAGCTGCCCTGGTGATCTAAATGGCGATTTAGTTGTGGGCACGGGGGACCTGCTTCTCTTGCTGAGTGATTACGGATTCTTCTGCAATGAGTGAGTTTCGCTTGTGAAATTTGGAGATTATTTCGTAACTTAATATCTCGCCGCTAGGAACAATGTCATGCCACACAACAAGTAGGGCATGGTTTCGTTGCTTCCTACGTCGAATCTCCCCTACAAAGGTCTGCCGCTCTGGGTGGACCTTTTTTTTGCCCATACGGAAGGGGCGTCCAGACCATCGGAATTGTGGATTGTCCCAAGCGAATGAGGAGTGGGCTTGTCAAATCAGATGGAATCGATTGAATGTGAGTGTTTAGCGCTATTCAGTTGACCCATCCACGCCTTTGATCCATCAATTGGATTGCAGGAATTCCAGAAATGGAAGAACCACTCAATTCTTGTCGTGGGCGTGCCACGCCAACTAGGAGCAAGACGTTTGTTGTACTGTTGCTGTTCCCTCTGATTGTTTGAAGGGGGGGCATTCGAATGAAGCCTGCTCTTTTTTTAAGGAGTCGACCTCTATGCCAAGCGGCTTTGCGGAATGTCCGCGAGCAATTGATGGCATTCAGTGTTTCTCATCGATGTTTCCGGGCAACATATCAAACCAAACCGGCTGCATGATGACATCGAACGCAAGGGACGAGTCAAAGCAATCTGCGGTTCAGTTCTTTCCCCCGCCTTACGAATGAGTAGTCGTTGTTCGATTGCATACGAGATGACCGAAGCTCTGGGCTGCATACGCCCCGATTGCCGCGGGTATAGCATAGAAAGCGTACAAGATAAGCTCTATTGGGAACATGTTGTGAGAAGTTGGGTCCTCGATGAGTTCACAGATCGCAGCGATTGGAAATAGGGCCATGCAACCCAAGCCAATGATCCAGCTGGCAGAAGCACTCAATATGCGCACAACAAATCCAGACATGAACAGAAGGGCGAAGCTGTAGGAGGAAATTCCTTCGAGTCCTGTTCGAAGCATGGGGAAGAGGGGGGCGTCATAGGGTTTTAAGTCTTCAAGGAGCCACACTGGAACAAGAATGGATGCCATTCCAAGCACGGAAGCAATGAGCAAGGACTGAAGGCTATTGAGTTTCATGCATTGGATTGATTGCTGCCATTTGCCCAACGTGTCAATTTTCATTCAAGTTCGGACATTCAGCCTGAGAATACTCTGGATTGATGCTGCATTGTGGGGATGTGACATGTATCCCAACCTTTGATGCTGGATTCTGCGTCAAAATGGCGGGTTGAAGTCTTCATCATGAGCTGAATCGTGAAAACCGAAAGTGGGTGGCTCTTGATTTCCTCTTGGGTGGATGGACTCACAAGTCTCAGCCTTGTGGAATTGTTGGCATCAGAATATGCCCATCGACGGTCTTCAGGTTTCTGTCACGAAAAAGGGGCGCCCATTGGGCGCCCCATTCACAGTTTGAGTTGACAATCTTCAGAGAAGGGTCTTCACTCAGGGTCGCAATACGATCCGTAATAGATCAGGAAGTCCAATAAATCTTGTAGCTGGACATGGCCATCACCATTCAGATCCCATGGGCAATTGTCCACGAAGGCAATGCACTGACCAAGGTCGGCGTCCCAATAGGTGCCATCCCCACAAGCGCTGGAGCAATCTTCGATGCAGGTTCCGTCTTCCAATTGGTCGCAGATCCCGTTCTCGTTTTCGTCCACTTGACAATTGCCATCGCAATCAAACACTGCTGTAGCGTAATAACATGCGTCATTTTCGTCGTTGGTGGCCTCAGGGTCATAGTTGCAGGCATACTCTACCATACAACCGTTGACTTCGAACTCATCACAAATGCCATCTCCGTCCGCATCTGCTATGCAATTGCCATCACAGTCGTAACCGGCGTCAGCATCGAAGCAGGAGCCATCATCATCTGTTGCGCTCTCGTCGTAGTTGCAAGCCGTAGCGTCCTGGCAGCCGGCGATTTCAAAGTCGTCACAAACGCCGTCGCCGTCCGTATCCACGAGGCAGTTGCCCTCGCAGTCGTAACCCGTGGCAGCGTAAGTGCAAGAGCTGTCATCGTCCGTGGCAGCCGCATCGTAGTTGCACGCCGTAGCGTCCTGGCAGCCCGCGATCTCGAAGTCGTCACAAACGCCGTCGCCGTCGGTATCCACGAGGCAGT
>CALGEI010000097.1 GCA_937881575.1 uncultured Flavobacteriales bacterium
GTCTGACCTGGATGTTTCAAGGCTTCGGGAACCAATGGTCGGAGGAACTGATCCAGGACTATACCGGGTTGGGCGGCATCTTGCTTTTAGCTCTCGGGATGGATTTATTGGGCGTTCGTTCGTTCAAATTGCTCAACCTCATCCCCGCATTTTTCTTGCTGCCCTTCATGAAATCAGCAGGGGCTTGGCTGCAAGCCTTTTGGCCCCAGATTCTCGCCTAAATCATGCCTGCTCAAAACTTCAATAAAGCACATCTGCGCGAATTCCGCGCTGCGCGTTGGGTCCGCGCGCTGGTGGCATTGCTTGTTTTGGGTACCTTGAGCTGGGGAGGCTGGGAATTCCAACGTCGTTTGGATGGGCAATGGACGGGGCCAGGCGACTGGTGGGGAATCCGGGCAACGAAGAGCAACTACAGCGAAGAGGCCCTGAAATGGGCGGAGGCATTTGATTTGCCATACCCCTACCTCATGGCGCTGATCCAATTGGAGACGGGTGGCCGAAAACCTGCAGGAAAGCGTTTCGAGTCTCATGTTTTCGATCAGTTGCAAGCCGTTCGAGACGGTAGCCGACTCAGCTATGAAAACGTGACTGCAGCCCATCTCGCTGACGCCAGTGACGAGGCCTTGCGAAACCTGGCTACCTCATGGGGTCCTTTCCAGCTCATGGGGTACAAGTGCATCTTGCTAGAAGTCCAAATCCGGGACATCCGAGGCAACGAAGCCATTCGGTTTGGCGTGGATTGGATCAACCAAACCTATGGCAGTTACCTCAAACGCGAGGCCTTTCAAGATGCTTTCCATTTGCACAATACCGGAAAGCCTTTCCCTAAAAACGGCAAATCCCAGACATACCACCCGGATTATGTTGCCCGTGGATTGCATCTGATGAACCAGTATTCATCAGAGTCTCTCTCGGATCAATAGGATCCAACAATTCCGTCGTAACCTTGAAAACTGCACACGGACATGCCAGCCAATAAATACGCCCTCATCCGGTACCGCACCATCGACCGGTGCCTGACCAATCGCTCCAATGCCTACCCGAGCAAGGAGGATTTGCGATTGGCTTGTGAGGAAGCGCTTTACGGGAGCGCCGGTGACCGGATCAGTATTTCCACGTTGGAAAAAGACTTGAATGCCATGCGCAACGATGGCGCCTTGGGGTATTTCGCCCCCATCGTTTACCACCGGGATGAACGCGGGTACTATTATGAGGACGAGGGCTATTCGATTGAGAACCTGCAGCTCAATGATGAGGAGTTGGACGCCATTCGCTTTGCTGCCAAAACGCTTGTTCAATTTAGGAATGTGCCCATCTTCTCTCAATTCGATCAGGCCATTAGCAAAATTGATGACCGACTTCGTCTCGCTCCGAATTTGGACACACAAGCTTTGGATGCTGTGGTTCAATTTGAATCGGCCCCATCAACTCGTGGATCAGAGCATCTCATTCCGATTTTACAAGGAATTCGCAATCGCAAGCGCCTCGTCATTTCACACCGCAAGTTCATTTCAACGGACGCTACCGACTACAGCATCGACCCTTATTTGTTGCGAGAATACCGCAATCGTTGGTATGTCATTGCCTGGAATGAGCTTAAAGGACAATTTCGGACGTACGGTTTGGACCGCATTGTAGCCGTTGAATCGACGGCAGAAACATTTCAGCCTCAATCCAACTTCAATGCCGACGAATTTTTTGTCCACAGCTTTGGCATTTCCAAAATCAGTGAGCATCCCCGGGACATTCGTGTCCGTTGCGATCGTTTGCAATATGAATACCTTTCCAGTCAACCGGTCCATGCAAGCCAAGAACTAATTCAACTCGACCCGAATCGATTCGAGCTGAAACTCCATGTCTTGCTCACATTTGAATTGGTTCAATTCCTCATGGGACTCGGCCCTGCTGTCGAAGTCATTGAACCACTTGAGCTCAAATCGCTCATCAAAGATCAACTCGAAAAAACGCTGGAACATTACCAGTAACCTTGAATTATTCGCCTCCGTAAATCCATTACGGCCTGCCTTTTTTGATTTGTCATGTCAACAAACTCAAAACAAGGTTTACCATGTCCATTCCACTGAATCCTGCCGCTTTTCAAGAGTACTCAAGCATTACGACTTTAGCACAAGCTCAACGTTGGATTGACGGGTTTTCAAGGCCTGAACGTTTCAACCACCACGCTTGGTCCACCACCAAGAAATTGGCTTTGATCGTTTGGAAATGTCACTTGGAAAAGAAGCATTTCAATCGCACTTTGAATTTTCTTCACCCCACGTTCTACGACATGATTCGGACGCCAGAAGGAGAGAACCTTTTGAATGAACGGCGTCTTCGCCGTTTTGTGGCCGGATAAACGACGCCTTCTATTTAACATAATAAAGTCGAAGTCCCTGATTTACAGCCATCACCAAGCAACAAGTTGTTGTTCTAAGTTGAAAACATTCGCCCTTTCACGACCTCCGTTATTTATTTCGTGCCTAGATTGCCCCAAAACAACTCGTGCGTTTAATTCGGTATTTCGTCGATTAAATGAGTACATTTAACCACACCAATTGAGCAATGAACCCAATAACACAACCCCAACTCCTACGAGAGCTCCAACTCGCTTTTAAGCAGCAAGTTGGAGTAGACCAGGAGGGCAATATTCTGCTGGGTTACTCGGGGGAGTTGAACGGAAATGTAACGGATTCTTTGCTGTTACTCACAGAGTCAGCCGTATCGGGTGCAGGGGCAAGCCGTAAACAAATGCACCGAATTGGAAGCGTTCTCATCGAGTGCCTGCAAAATGTCTCGCGGCACGGTTGGATTGATGACACCGGAAAATTGGATTTACACTTGACGGTTGAATTGACTCCACTGGGGTTTCAAATTCAATGTGGGAATCTTGTCGATCTGGAAATGGCAGCTGAATTGCGCAGCCGTTTGTCCGAAGTGAATGGCCTTACGCATGAGGAATTGCGCGTGCGATACGTAGACGTTCTATGCCAAAGTGAATTCAGCCAAAAAGGAGGCGCAGGCCTCGGTCTTTTGAGCATGGCCAAGAAGACCAACGGCCCGCTCGATTACCACTTCAAAGAGTTTCAAGAAGAGATGTTTCTCTTCACGCTGGCCGTTATGGTCAAAAACTGAACTTAAGTTTTCCTTTCCTTCTTTCGAGCTGCAGGAAAAAGGATGTTGTTCAGGATGAGTCGATATCCTGCTGAATTGGGATGCAAGTTCAAATCCGTCGGAGGGTCATTCACCAAATGCCGATAATCTTCAGGGTCATGCCCCCCGTAATAGGTCCATTGCCCTTGGCCCAACGTTCCATGTATGTACTTGGCCGACCGTGTGCTTTTCGTTTCTCCGAGGATGGTCACATCTGGTCGCACAAACCGCTTTCTGAAAGCCGTTGTTTGCCCCATAAATCCAGGGATAACCCGCTCATGACTTTGTGTTAGCATGGTGGGAATGATGTCCCACTTGGCGCTAAATTCAAAGAGTGTGAAAAAATCATTGAGCTGTTTGGTCTTGCCGTGCTCCTCGGTGGCGTCAATGTCCGAAAATTCATACACCAAGGGGTCGGTGATGATCTGGTAGTCTCGGAATGCCAGACCGCGATCAAAATCCAAGTTGTTTTGAGCGCCGGGACTGATGCCATCGCCATCAAACACGGGATCACAAATGTCCGTTTCTTCCGCAGCCAAAGCAATGTCAAATGAATCCGTCCCTGAACACATGGTGAACAGAAATCCTCCACCCAAAATGAAATCACGGATATTGAGTGCCACGTTGCGTTTCATCACACTGACCTTCTCAAAGCCCAAGGTCCTTGCCATGCCTTCTTGTCGCTGAACTTCGTCTTGGTACCAGGCCGCACTGCGGTAGGATCTATAGAACTTTCCGTATTGGCCCGTAAAGTCCTCGTGGTGCAAATGGAGCCAGTCGTAAACAGGCAAAGTACCTGCCATAATCTCTGCATCGTAAACCACTTCGTAAGGGATTTCGGCATAGGTCAAGACCAAGGTCACAGCATCATCCCACGGCTGCTTTCCAGAAGGGCTGTAGACCGCTATTTTCGGAGCAACCTCCAATTTCACATGCTCTGTATTGGATTCTGGATCTGCTATTTGAAGCAAAATTTGGCTGGCTTGCACATCCGCTATCACTTGGTGGCTAATCCCTCGAATGACACATTCATTGACCGCAGAGGGCAAGTTGGGCAGCATAAAACTCCCTCCTCTGTAATTGAGTAACCACTCAATTTCCACTTCTTGCTCCAACAGCCAAAAGGCCAAACCATAGGCTTTCAAGTGATTGGATTGGCTATCATCCATGGGGATCAGCAGCTGCGAAGCCCGCATGCCCAAAGCGCCCCACAAACACGCTACCAAGAGCAGATAACGTCCTCCATTCCGCGTATTCATCATGGCCTCGAAGTTACAACCTTCCTTGGGTCGCCCCTATTCTATCTTCTCTTAGAACGGAGCCCCCTCTTCTCCTGAGTCATTCATCTTAGACTGGACAGTCATTGTCTGTTGATCCGACATGAAATCCGAATTGGGACGCAAACCATCCTGGTGTTCCCCGCGATCAAATACCGGGTTCGCAAACGTGTCGTAATTGGTGAATTTCGCCAATCGTTGTATGAATCTCATCTTCACGGTGGCCAATGCGCCGTGCCGGTGCTTGGCCAGAATCAACTCGCCCAGTCCTGCGGTATCAATTCCATCAGGGTGTTCCGTCAATCCGTAATATTCCGCTCGGTAAATAAAGGCCACGATGTCCGCATCTTGCTCAATCGCACCCGATTCACGCAAATCTGAAAGGATAGGGCGTTTATCTCCTCCCCGCGTTTCCACCATTCGCGAGAGCTGGGACAAAGCAATAATGGGGATGTCCAATTCCTTCGCAATGCTCTTAATCGATCGCGAAATGCTGGAAATTTCTTGCTCGCGATTGCCCGTAGAAGAGCCCGCTGACATCAATTGCAGGTAATCAATGATCACCATTTCGATACCCGCTGTTGATTTCAAACGACGGCATTTTGCGCGCAACTCAAAAATACTCAATGCCGGAGTGTCATCGATGAAGAGCGGTGCTTCTGACAGCTTGCCAATGCGTTCGTGCAATTGAGTGTACTCGTGTGCCGCGAGGCTGCCTTTTCGAAATTTGTCTGAACTGATCTCCGTCTCCGCAGAAATCAATCGTTGCACCAATTGCACCGCTGACATCTCCAAAGAGAATACCGCCACGGGCGTTTTGTAATCGACCGCAACATTGCGGGCCATGGTCAAAACGAAGGCCGTCTTGCCCATACCCGGTCGGGCAGCGAGTACAATCATATCAGACCTTTGGAATCCTCCGGTCAATTTATCCAAATCAGCAAACCCCGTGGGCACACCGCTCATCCCTCCCTCTTGGTTTCGCGCATTGTCGATGTCCTCCAGTGCTTTCCGCATGATGGTGCTCATCGACTCATAGCTTTTGCGAATGTTGCCTTGAGCAACTTCGAACAATTGGGTTTCCGCCTCATCGAGCAAGTCCAATACATCCGTAGTCTCTTCAAATGCTTTTTGGGTAATCCGGGCGGACACGCGAATCAATTCGCGTTGGATGTACTTCTGCGCAACAATGCGAGCGTGTGCTTCAATGTTGGCCGTGCTCGCAACACGTGCCGTCAACTGAGCGACGGCTTGAGCACCTCCAACCTGCTGTAGATTGCCACTTTTTCGCAACGTTTCCGTCACTGTCAGCAAGTCGACGGGTTCAGAGGCGTTAAACAAATCAACGATGGCGGTGTAGATGTGCTGATGAGCCAATCGATAGAAGCTTTCGGGCTTCAGGACGTCAATCACGGAATTCACCGCAGTTTGTTCCATCATCATGGCTCCCAAAACAGCCTCTTCGAGCTGCAACGCCTGAGGCTGCAACTTACCGAGCACTTCGTGGGCAGGCACAGCACTGGATGTTCGGGATCGACCTCGAGCGGTCGGAGTATCGGCGGGATTGTATTCGTTCATGGCAATTGGGGGTGTGAAGGTAACCACCTCCAATCGGTTTTCACGGAACGTAATTCACAACGCATCGACAACGTTTCCAACATCGCACAAAGGCCTGTAAATTCGCGCTATGAACAAATCCAAAACCGGGTTGCAACGCCTTCAATGGTTGGCCTTTCTTTCCGTTGTTTTGACGTTGACATCCTGCATCAACCGAGACAAGACGCCTCCTTCCGTATCCATCATCAATCCCATTTATGATGGAAGTGACCAGTCCTTTGGAGAGATTCTTTTTGTTCAGTTCATCGCGGATGATGACCGCGATGAGGGTGGGATTTGGCGTGTCGAATTGCGTTCAGAAAACGGCGTCAATGTATTGACATCTCAATCAGGGCTTTGGCAGGGACAAACAACAGACACGCTGGTGGTTCCCTTTTTATTGAACGCCCCTCAATGGAACACGAGCACCATGACCTTGGCCGTTGTGGTGGATGATGCTGCAGGCAATCGCGCAGCAGCCTTTCAAGATTTTAATTACACCGGATCTGATGATATCCCCGAAACAGCCGTTGCCCTCACACAAGAGCTCGATGGCTCATCTCAATTAATTGTGCGATCGAATCCCAATGAAGTGCCCACTGTATTCTCCAATCTTCCGCTCAGTCACTCATTGGCCATCCAGCAAAACGTCATCGCGTTAGGGCACGTAGAAGAAGCAACGGTGTTGCTGCTAGATCCCCTCACAGGTCAATCTGTGGGCTCGTGGACCGATGCGACTACCGAAGGGGCTGAACCGCTCATTCGCAGAGTCCATCCCCTTGAAATTCAAACAGGCTTCTTGGTCGTTCACGCGGGGGGGCTGGTGGCGTTGTCCACTTCTGGACTGCTTTTGTTTGAGCGGTTTACTGAAGCGCCGTGGAGTCCGGTCGACGCCGTTTTCTCAGGCAATCAGCTCGTCATTTGGGAACGCAACAATGCCACCCAGAATGACCGTTTGCGTTCATGGAACTATGCAACTGGTGCAGCGGGACCGATCATCGCATTGCCATTTAATGTGCAAGGTATCGGTGCTGTCGACTCCCACACATCCGACGCTCCGGGAGGGTTGGTTTTGATCAGCGAAACGCAAGGCTTGACACTGAGCGAACCGAGCACGGGACAACTCGACGATTTATGTCCGCTGATCGGCGCAGGTAATTTGTCGGGCAGTCACGCAACAACCAGAGGAGAGTCAAATGGCTACGTCATTTTTGAGCGTGGAGACGATGTTTGCAAACAGGTTGTAGGCGACGTGTCTAGTGGCAGTCAATGGCCTGTTTCCGGGACCTTGTTGTGCACGAGACCTGGCCCTGAATCTACCGTTTGGCTCGCCGCAAGCTCCACTGGAACAGAACACGAAGTTTGGAGCTGGCACTCCAGCAGTGACACGCCAGAATTGGTTTGGACTGATCTCCCTGTGAACACGGTAGACATCGGTTTTGTTATGATTCCTTAAATCCGGCATTTTTAGATCAGGGCGTCATTTCAAAACCAACACAGCAACCTAAATTTGTTCACGCTTCCCAACAATGTTTGGGGTCAACTTTCGAGTATACAGTTCATGCTTCAATTTCCTCAAGAGGAACCGGATTTCCAGGTTGCTCTTTCTACTAGTTTGGTCCTGATTGGTTTTGACGGTATTAATTTGCAGGTGCTTTTGGCGCGCAGCAAACGGGCACCATTTGAAGGCGCTTTGTTCCTGCCTAGCCGATACTTGAATTTCGAAGATGAATTGATGCTCTCTGCAAGGCGCATGTTTGAGCAGCTGTTTGGTTACGACGACCCTTCGATGATCGAGCAGTTGCAAGCGTTTGGCAAAGTATTCCGTCACCCTGGAGGACGCGTAGTCAACATTGCCCATTATGCACTTGTCAGCAAAGACGATTTCCAAGCCTCTCAATGGGACGAGCACGACATGCAGTGGGTGCCTTACTCCAAAATTCCAGACCTGGCTTTCGACCACAACGAAATCGTCCAATACGCCAAGGAACGTCTTAAAAGACGGGTAAAGCGTCGACCGGTTGGCTTCCGCTTATTGCCTGAAGAGTTCACCTTGGGGCAATTGCAGACTTTGTATGAAACAACGTTGGGCAAGACGTTTGACAAGCGCAACTTCCGCAAAAAGCTATTCAAAACCACGCTCCTCATCGACTTGGAAAAGAATGCCGATGGCAAAGGTTCAGGCCAACACAAGGGGTCGCAGCTGTTCAGTTTCAATAAGGACAAGTACGAAAAGATGAAGCTCGAAGGCTACGACTTTTTGTTTTGATTGAAGCGTTGCCTATCTCGTGACTCCATGCCTTCGAGAGAGATTGAATCCGTCCATTTCCAAACGCTGAAGTCAGCGGAATCGAATTAAGCCATTCCCAGCTTGGCCTTCACGGCATCAACCGCGTCGAGCTTTTCCCACGGGAAGAGCTCGACAGTCATCGAAACCTCGCGTCCTTCAGGACTCACAAAGGTCTTCGTCTTCATCTCAGGCTCGCGACCCATGTGCCCATAGGCAGCCGTCTCTTCATAGATTGGCGTGCGCAACTTGAATTTCTGTTCGATGTGGTAGGGCTTCGTTGGGAAAATCTCTCGGATTCGTTCAGCCAATTCACCGTCGGACATGTTGGCTTTGCTCGTTCCGTAGGTATTGATGTAAAAACCGACCGGCTCTGCCACACCAATAGCGTACGCCAACTGAACCAATACTTCATCACACGCTCCTGCAGCCACCAAGTTTTTGGCGATATAGCGCGAAGCGTAAGCGGCTGACCGATCCACTTTCGAAGGATCCTTGCCACTGAATGCTCCTCCTCCGTGAGCGCCTCGCCCACCGTACGTGTCCACAATGATCTTGCGACCGGTCAATCCGGTATCACCATGCGGTCCACCAATGACAAACTTACCCGTTGGGTTCACGTGCAATTTGATGTCATCACCAAACAATCCTTGAATGGACGCACTCATCGCCGCCTTGACGCGCGGAATTAGAATGGTCTTGACATCCGAACGGATCTTTGCGAGCATGACTTCCTCTGCATCAAAATCATCATGCTGGGTTGAGACGACAATAGCTTCAATGCGCTCTGGTGTATTGTCATCCGCGTATTGAATGGTCACTTGAGACTTCGAATCTGGACGCAAATAAGGCATCGGACTCGGATCTTCACGGCGAATGGCCGCTAACTCTTGAAGCAAGCGATGCGACAAATCCAACGGGAGCGGCATGAAATTCTCCGTTTCGCGGCATGCATAGCCAAACATCATCCCCTGGTCTCCTGCTCCTTGGTCTTCTGGATTCGCCCGCTCAACGCCTTGATTGATGTCACTTGATTGCTCATGAATCGCACTTAAAACACCACACGATTGCGCTTCAAACATGTAAGCACTCTTGGTATACCCAATACGACTAATCACCTGACGTGCAATGGTCTGAACATCCAAATACGCGTCGCTTTTGACTTCGCCCGCCAAAATAACTTGACCTGTTGTGACGAGTGTTTCACACGCCACTTTCGATTGCGGGTCAAAGGCTAGAAACTGGTCAATTAAAGCATCACTGATTTGATCAGCGACTTTGTCAGGGTGTCCTTCTGAAACGGACTCGGAGGTAAAGAAGTAGCTCATGGTATTTCACAAAAGTAATCACGGAGACCACAGAACTCTTCTCGATCCATTGTATATTTACCATGCTTATCGCGAAAGACGGAGGGAAAAGGCCCTGCGATGTCTTGGCAACCCGGGAATAAGGCCGGGTGCCACATCCTACTACCGAAAGGTGGAAAGATGAGCAAGCTTGTACAAAGGAATTCCTTCCTGTACATCCGGCTTTGGCGGAAGCACCTTTTTTCAACCCCGAACTCGGGAACCATTAAAGTCTTCAGCCCGCCATGGCAACAACATCATCCGAACGAATCCCTGTGGATTTAAGTCAATTTCCTAGTCAGGAAGTTGCAACGTATCGAGCAGCAGCGTTGCATGAGGCCGCTGCTCAACGCATCCTCGTGCTCGATGGAGCCATGGGGACTATGATCCAGCGACACCGTCTGGAAGAAGACGAATTCCGAGGCAACTCCCTCACGAACCACGACCGCCCGCTCAAGGGCAACAATGATTTGTTGTCCATAACCCAGCCGGAGGTCATCCGCAGCATTCACATCGCCTATCTAGAGGCGGGTGCAGACATTGTCGAAACGAACACATTCAGTTCAACCACCATTGCTCAAGGAGATTATGGTTTGGAACACTTGGCGTTCGAGATGAACCGCGCATCTGCGTCCATCGCCAGGGAAGCCGCTGATGCGCTCAGTACACACGACCGGATGCGCTTCGTCGCGGGCGCCCTGGGGCCAACCAATAAAACGGCTTCACTCTCCCCCGATGTCAACAACCCCGGATACCGGGCTGTGACTTTTGATGAGTTGGCGGAGGCGTATGAAGAACAGACCCTCGGTCTAATGGCTGGCGGCGCTGACATCATTCTGATCGAAACAATTTTTGACACACTCAATGCCAAGGCCGCTCTGTTTGCTGTGGAAACAGCGTTTGACCGCGTCGGTTGGCGCCTGCCCATTATGATTTCAGGCACCATCACCGATGCCTCCGGACGCACGTTAAGCGGACAAACTACAGAAGCCTTCTTGATTTCAATGAGCCATGCCCCGTTGTTTAGCATCGGGCTGAATTGCGCATTGGGGGCGGAGCAATTGACACCCTACTTGGAAGTTTTAGGAACACGATCGCCTTTTGGCGTTAGCGCTTATCCCAACGCCGGATTGCCCAATGAAATGGGTGAATATGATCAGGGCCCTGATGCCATGGCGCAAGCGATCGAACCCTTTTTGGAGCGCGGATGGGTCAATGTTATCGGTGGTTGCTGTGGCACCACGCCCGAACACATTGGGGCCATCGCCCGAACCGCAGCACGCTACAGCCCGCGTCCATTGAGTCCAAATACCTCACCATCATGAGCATTGACGCCACATTTCGTTCGTTGCAGCTTGCTGGACTCGAGCCGCTCATTGTCACGCCAGAGTCCAATTTCATCAACATTGGGGAACGAACCAATGTAACAGGAAGCCGAAAGTTTGCGCGTCTCATCCGAGAAGAATTGTACGATGAGGCATTGGCCATTGCCCGCAACCAAGTCGAGGGAGGCGCGCAGATTTTGGATGTGAACATGGACGAAGGAATGATTGATGGCGAGGCTGCAATGGTCACTTTTCTGAACCTAATTGCAGCAGAGCCTGACATCGCTCGAATTCCTTTGATGATTGACTCGTCCAAATGGTCCATCATTGAAGCCGGTCTCAAAGTGGTTCAAGGGAAGAGTGTGGTCAATTCCATCTCCATGAAGGAAGGCGAAGCCGAATTCATTCGCCAAGCGAAGCTCATCAGACGATATGGAGCCGCGACTGTCGTTATGGCTTTTGACGAAAATGGCCAAGCCGATTCATTTGAACGGCGCATTGAAATCTGCGAACGCGCTTATCGCATCTTGGTCGACGAGGTCCATTTCCCTTCGGAAGACATCATTTTCGACCCCAATATTTTCCCCGTCGCAACGGGGATGGAGGAACACCGGCGCAATGCGCTAGACTTTTTTGAAGCGACCCGATGGATTCGCGAGAACCTTCCCGGTGCCCATGTGAGTGGAGGAGTCTCCAATGTTAGTTTTTCTTTCCGCGGCAACAACACCGTCCGAGAGGCCATGCATTCTTCGTTTCTTTATCATGGAATAAAAGCAGGAATGGACATGGGCATCGTCAACCCTACGATGCTAGAGGTCTATGATAGCATTCCAAAAGATCTCTTGGATCACGTGGAGGATGTGTTATTGGATCGCCGCGAAGACGCAACTGAACGGCTCCTCGATTTTGCTGAAGCCTTCAAAGGAAAAAACAAAGTCACCGAGGCCAGTGTTCAACTTTGGCGAGAGGAACCCTTGGAAAAAAGATTGCAGCATTCCTTGGTCAAAGGGATAACCGACTTCATAGAGGAGGACACCGAAGCTGCCCGCGTCCAGTTAGGTTCTCCATTACTCGTCATCGAAGGCCCGCTCATGGACGGCATGAACGTCGTGGGTGATTTGTTTGGTTCCGGTAAAATGTTCTTGCCACAGGTCGTGAAAAGCGCACGTGTTATGAAACGCGCCGTCGCTTACTTAACACCGTATCTAGAGGAGGAGAAAGCAGGAAGCACCGGCACCGGAGCAGGAACAGTATTGCTCGCTACTGTCAAAGGAGATGTGCATGACATTGGCAAGAACATCGTATCCGTTGTTCTCGCGTGCAACGGATACAATGTGATCGATCTCGGTGTGATGGTCCCCAAAGAGAAAATCTTGGACGAAGCGGTCCGGGTCGGCGCCGATATCATTGGATTGAGTGGTTTGATTACACCCTCTCTTGAGGAGATGATTGATGTGGCGGAAGAAATGAAAAGGAGAGGGATGACGATACCAGTACTCATCGGAGGCGCCACAACTTCTCGCGTGCACACGGCTGTGAAATTGGCTCCCAGGAGTGAGTCTCCTATCGTGCATGTCAATGATGCCTCGCGAGCAGTGCCAGTGGCAGCTCAATTGATTTCCAAAGCGCATCGCGAATCGTTTGCACATGATATCAATGTGGATTATGCCAAGGTTCGAGAACAGTATGCTCGTGACCGCGCTGCAAAAAAGATGATACCGCTCGCGACCGCTAGACAAAAGGCTCCCACTTTTGATTTCACCGAGACCTTTACGCCTCGAAATTTGGGTGTAAACACTCCCGATGCCGTCCCTGTATCCACCTTACGCTCTTACATCGATTGGTCTCCCTTTTTCAGTTCATGGGGGCTAGCCGGCCAGTACCCGCGAATCTTGGAAGATGAGGTCGTTGGTGAGGAAGCGAAAAAGCTTTTTGTCGATGCCCAACGTGTTCTGGATTTGCTCGAAAAAGACCCCACGGGAATCGAAGCAAGGGCCGTCTATGGATTGTTTCCTGCATCCAGAACAGGGAATGAAACGGTCACATTGTTTGACCCTGAATTGGCCGACAAACCGGTCGGGTCATTTGAATTCTTGCGACAACAAATTGTTCAGCAGAATGGTTTTCAGCGATCCCTTGCGGACTTTATTGCCCCGGACTCATCGAAACAGAAAGATTACATCGGATGTTTCGCAGTCTCCATCCACGGGGTGGATGCCGTTGCGAAAACCCATGAAGTTGCGGGTGATGATTACGAAGCCATTCTGGTCAAAGCGATTGGAGACCGGTTAGCCGAAGCTCTCGCGGAGTGGTTACACCGTCATGTGAGAATGAATTCTTGGGGTTATGCCAAAGACGAAGGCCTAAGCAATGAAGATTTGATCCGCGAGCGGTACCAAGGCATTCGTCCTGCGCCGGGTTATCCCGCATGCCCTGATCACCTGGACAAGCAACTCATTTGGAAATTACTCAACGCAGAACAAACTATTGGGTCTCACCTGACCGAATCATTGGCCATGACTCCAGCATCGTCAGTGTCAGGCTATTATTTCGCTCATCCAGAAAGCCGCTATCTCGGCATCGGTCTCATTTCTGAAGACCAATTGCAAGACATCGCCAAAAGGCGCAACATCCCGCGCGACTCAGCCGCCCGCTGGCTCGCCTCCAACCTCCACACGTCATGAAAATAACACAACATTTACAAGAAGCTCAAGACACGCTATTTAGCTTCGAATTGCTTCCCCCGTTGAAAGGAGAAAACATCCAGAAGATTCATTCCACGGTCGAAAGTCTCTTGGAGTTCAATCCCGCATTTGTTGATGTGACGTATCATCGAGAAGAGTTCGTGTACCGCGAGGTTACATCAGGGTTGCTCGAAAAACGAACGGTACGGAAACGTCCTGGCACGGTTGGTATCTGCGCCGCCATCAGCCACAAATACAATTTAGATACGGTACCACACATCATCTGTGGCGGTTTCACCAAAGAAGAGACTGAAAATGCCTTAATTGATTTGGATTTCGTCGGGGTTGAAAATGTATTACTGCTGCGAGGTGATGCCATTCGATCGGAAGGACGTTTCAAGGCGGAAGCTGATGGCCATGCTTACGCTCTTGACCTGCTCAATCAGGTCACCGCTATGAACAATGGGCGCTATCTCGATCCTGATTTAAAAAACACCAACGCTACTGACTTTTGCATTGGCGTTGCTGGCTATCCTGAGAAGCACTTCGAAGCACCCAATCTAGAGAGCGATTTACGCTGGCTAAAGCGCAAAGTGGAAGACGGCGCTGAATACATCATTACCCAGATGTTTTTCGACAATGATGCCTATTTCGACTTTGTCTCAAAATGCAAAAGTCAGGGCATCAACATCCCCATTATTCCCGGACTCAAACCGCTCAGCACCAAAGGTCAGCTGAGCTCGTTGCCTCAAAATTTTCATGTCAATATGCCCGATGAACTCGTCCGCATGGTGGAAGATGCCAAGACAAAAGAAGACGTTAAAGAAGCAGGCGTTCAATGGTGTATTCAGCAGGCGAGAGCATTGAAAGCTGCTGGCGTTCCTTGTTTGCACTTTTACACGATGGGCAAAGCAGAACCGACTACACGGATTGCCCGTGAAGTCTTTTAACCATTGCGTAATTTGCTCAGTTGCCTGGTCTTATACCTTTGATCCGCATTTTTGCATTTCTTGGTCACGGGTGAATCTCATCAGCATCTATTTTTGCTTCAGCATACGAGAAAAGTCAACATACAACATCCCTTCCCATGTCTGTTCAAGAATCCTACAAGACACTTACCGGTGCAATCACAAAATCCTTCCAAGAAAAACTGAGCCCTAGCGAAGCCATCGACCTGCTCCAGTCAGGGCATCAACGTTTCGTCGAGAATACCCCTCTAAAACGCACACGGACCTCACTTTTAGCCGATGCAGCCCAAGGTCAATTTCCTTACGCAGCTGTTCTCGGATGCATTGATAGCAGGGTGCCTGTTGAACAAGTGTTCGATGCTGCTATAGGAGAACTCTTTGTAGCGAGAGTTGCTGGAAACACTGTGAACCCTGACATTCTAGGGTCATTGGAGTATGCTTGTAAATATGCTGGGTCAAAAGCCATTCTCGTCTTAGGACACACGGCCTGTGGTGCCATCAAAGGTGCTTGGGCTGGGCTTGAAGATGGCAATCTTACAGGTTTGCTCGCACAATTAAAGCCTGCAGTAGAAACGGTTCGCGCAATACGAAGCGACGAAGCTTCCATTGAAAATATTGACGAAACTGTTGCCATCAATGTCCAAATGGTCTGTGACCGCATCCGACAAGAGAGCGACATTCTTTATGGTCTTGAGTCCAGCGGAGGGATCGCGATCATCGGAGGCGTTTACAACGTCTCCACAGGGCACATCACCTTCCTTGAGGAGGGTGAAGTCTGAGCCAGAGCTTCCTTCACTTCTCTCTAAAGAACAACCGGACTGATACTCCACTGAGGTCATACGCCTGTCGGATGTGATTCTCTAGAAAACGCTTGTAAGGATCCTTGACATACTGCGGCAGGTTGCAGTAAAAAGCAAACGTCGGGGTCTGCGAAGGGATTTGGGTGACGTATTTGATCCGCACCATTTTGCCTTTGTACATCGGCGGTGGTTGGTGATCCATAATTGGAAGAAGTAGATCGTTGAGCTTGCTCGTTGACACTTTTCGGCTGCGGTTGTCATGAACCTTCAAAGCCGCTTCGAAGGCCTTCAGGATCCGCTGCTTCGTCAGGTTCGAGGTGAACAAAATCGGGACATCGGTAAAGGGCTGGATGCGCTCGCGGATATTGGCTTCAAATTCGGCCATCGTCTTGTGCGTCTTCTCTACGAGGTCCCACTTGTTGACCACGATCACCACGCCGCGGTAACTGTTGACGATTTGCCAAAAGATCGCCTGATCTTGACGCTCCATTCCAGTCTGCGCATCTATGAGTAGCAAACACACATCGCTTTGCTCGATGCTTCGGATGGTTCGAACGGTGCTATAAAACTCCAACTGATCCTCGATTTGCTTCTTTCGACGCAGTCCTGCAGTATCGATTAATTCAAAGTCGAAGCCGTACATGTTAAAATGCGTGTGGACGCTATCGCGCGTCGTTCCAGCAATGTCCGTTACAATGTTTCGCTCCTTACCCAATAACGTGTTGATCAGCGTGCTCTTCCCAACATTGGGCCGGCCCACTACAGAAAATCGTGGCAATCGATCATCATCCTCTTCCAACTCAACAGGCAAAAGTGAGATCATCTCATCGAGCAACTCTCCCGTACCATATCCGTTGGAAGCGCTCACCGAATGAATGTTGCAGTCTAGACCTAAACGATAAAAATCAGAGGCAAGAATATCATGTGCTGATGTGTCCACCTTATTGCAGGCCATCAAAAGCGGTTTGCCGCTCTTTCGAAGAAGGCGAGCGATGTCTTCATCTAAATCTGTAACGCCTGTTTGAACATCCACCATAAACAAAATCAGCGCAGCCTCCTCTATACTCACCTCGACTTGAAGTCGAATCGCGGCCTCAAAAGCATCGTCACTCTTGGTAATCCAACCACCGGTATCGATCACTGTAAATTGACGTCCTGTCCAGGTCGTCTTTCCATACTTACGGTCTCGCGTTGTTCCGCTCGTGGGATCTATAATCGCATCCCGAGTTTCTGTTAGCCGATTAAATAGTGTTGATTTCCCAACGTTTGGACGACCGACTATAGCTACAAGGTTGTTCATGCGTCTGTGGAATTGGTGAGGCCGTCACAAAGTTCGAGCTTCAAAATAGTATTCAAAAAAAAAGGGCCCCCGAAGGGGCCCTAAGAATGGCGTCGACATACTCTCCCGCAGTAGCAGTACCATCTGCGCTGGTGGGCTTAACTTCTCTGTTCGGAATGGGAAGAGGTGGACCGCACCGCAATAGACACCTAAACGACATGATGATCAGATTTATCCGAGCATTCTCGGTCTGTCTCATCAAATGAGAACATACTGGTAGAAAAATCAATCCTTATAAGTTTTTGGGTAATTAGTACCGCTCGGCTTTGACATCACTGCCTTTACACCTGCGGCCTATCAACGTTGTAGTCTTCAACGACCCTCAACAAGACCTCATCTTGTGGTGAGTTTCGCACTTAGATGCTTTCAGTGCTTATCTCATCCATACATAGCTACTCAGCGATGCAGCTGGCGCCACAACTGATACACCAGAGGTATGTCCATTCCGGTCCTCTCGTACTAGGAACGGGTCCACTCAAGTCTTGAACGCCCACAATAGATAGAGACCGAACTGTCTCACGACGTTCTGAACCCAGCTCGCGTGCCACTT